>JAEXCN010000307.1 GCA_023402175.1 Pseudomonadota bacterium
TCGAGGACGTCGAGATGATCATCGCGACGAGCGTGCACCGCCGCATGACCGGCGAAGAGATCCGCCACGTCGTCGGCGACAAGATCTTCAATGCCTACTATCCGGACCGCCTCTACAACCACGACGCCGAAGACCTCCGCAACATGGTGGAGATCGGCACGACGGAAGAGGGCGAGGTCGTCGAGCTGAATCGGAAGGCGGTCGAAGCCGACCTCCTCATCTACGTGAACTTGAACCTCGTCCCGATGGACGGCGGTCACAAGTCCGTCGCCGTCGGCTTCTGCGGGTACAAGAGCCTCCGCGCGCATCACAACCCGAAGACGATGCGCAACTGCCACTCGTACATGGACCCGTCGAGCTCCGCGCTCGCGACGAGCGTCGAGCGTCAGGGCCGGCTCGCGAACAAGAAGCTCAACGTCTTCACGATCGAGACGACGATCAACAACCGGATGTTCGACAAGCCGCTCGAGTTCTTGCACAAGAACGAGGACGACCTGTCGGGCATGGAGAAGGCCGCCCTCAAGGCGCTGAACGTGACGCTCTCGAAGGTCCCGCAGCCCGCGCGGCAGGCGATCTTCCAGAAGGTGCCGTCACCGTACGGCGTCACCGGCGTCTTCGCCGGCGAGACCGAAGCGGTGCACAAGCACACGCTCGCGCGCTGCTACGAGCAGTACCTCGTTCCGATCAAGGGACAGGCCGACATCCTCGTCTGCGGCGTCCCGTACATCAGCCCGTACAACGTCAACTCGTTCCTCAACCCGCTGCTCGTGCAGGTGATGGTGAACGGGTACCTGTTCAACATGTACAAGGGCGCGCCGCTCCTGAAGAAGGGCGGCACGATGATCGTCACGCACCCGTGCACCGATCAGTTCGACAAGGAGCATCACGCTCCGTACATCGAGTTCGTGCACAACCTCCTGCCCGAGACGCGTGACGCGCTCGAGCTGCACAAGCGCTACGAGGCGAAGTTCGCGTCGAACCCGGCGTACATCCAGGCGTACCGCACCGGGCACGCGTACCACCCGGCTCACCCCTTCTTCATGTGGTACTGGGGCGAAGCCGGCCGCCAGCACACGGGCCGCGTCATCGTCGTCGGCGCCGACAACGAGTACATCCCGAAGCTGATGGGATGGGAGACCGCGCGCACGATGGCCGAGGCGCTCGAGATGGCAAAGGACACCGCGCCGCCGAGCCCGGACATCGTCCTCATGCATTTCGCGCCGATCGTGATGGCGGAAGTCACCGCCTGACGAACACTCTCGCGCCGTTCGGGCGCGTGGCGTGCGGCGCGCTTCTGCTCTAAGTAGGGCGCGATGGACGATCGTCGCGGGATCGGAGCACGCACGCCGTGTCGATGACGGCCGTCTCGACGTCTCTCCGACCGAGCGTGGCGCGCGCTTGGCGCTCGACCTGGGTGGCCTGGTCGGTGCTCGTCGCGATCGATCTCGCGGGCCGCGCGAGCTACCTCGCTCCGCGCCTCGCGACGGCGCGGGGGTTCGTGAACTACGCCGCCGCGAGCGCCGCGCTGTGGCTCGTCGTCCGCTTGCTCTTGCTCGTACGTCATCGCGTGCGCGTCGCGCTCCTCGCGCTCGTCGTCGCGCTGCCCATGGCCGTCGAGTGGGCGGTGTTCGGCTCGTACGGTCAGTTCGTCGCTCCGACGGACATCGTCGCGTTCTTCGAGTCGCCGCGCGTCGTGCTCCAGGCCGCTGGCGAAGGCGGCGATCGCCTCGGTTCGTTCGCGGTCTTCACGCTCGCGACCTCCTCCGCCTGGCTCCTCCCGCGCGAGGTCCAGCCGCTCCGCTGGTGGCGTATCGGCGTAGCCTTCTCGTTGCTCGCCGGCGCGATGATGGTCGGTGCGAGCTACTGGCGCGCATCACCGAGCCTGGGGCACTCGCAGCCCGCGTTCGCTTGCGCCCTCGTCGGCGTGATGCGCCGCGCGACGGTACACGCTCGGGGCGCCGGACGGGCATCGGTCCCTCACGACGCTCCCGCCGTCGACGGACGCGCTTCCGAGCGCCTTCCGAACATCGTCCTCGTGCTCGGGGAATCGCTCGCCGCCAGCCATCTCACACTGTACGGCTACGACAAGCCGACCACGCCGCGGCTCCAGGAGCTCTACGACCAACAGCAGCTCGTCGCCTTCCGCGACGCGGTGGTCATGGGTCCGCACACGCGCACGAGCGTGCCGTACATCATGACCGGCATCGAAGGTCCGGATCCGACGGGACGCGTGTATCGCGCTCCGACCGTCACGCAGTACGCGAAGGCGCGCGGCTATCACACGGCGTTCGTGAGCGCGCAGGAAGAGTCGTGGGGTGATCTCGACTCGCTCCTCCGCGAAGGCACGGACGTCTTCCGCACGGGCATCGAGTTCTCGCCCCACGTCGACGTGCTGAAGGGAAGCGACGATCTCGTCGTCCTCGAGCAGGGCGTGCTCCCCGCGATCGGCTCGCTCGCAGAGCCGTTCTTCCTCGTCGTCCACATGGACGGAAGCCATCTTCCGTACGCGTCGCACTCGCCGCCGTCGCACAAGTTCTTCGCGGAGGACGGCGTCAATTCGATCGGCGCGTACGACAACACGATCCGCGTCACCGACGAGTACCTCGCTCGCACGTTCGCCGCGCTGCGGGCACGCGATCCCGACGCGTGGATGTTCTTCACGAGCGATCACGGTCAGCCGCTCGGTGAAGGCGGGGCGTTTTTCAATCGCGGCTACCAGTCGAACGTGGTGCGCGACCCGCTCCTCGTCTTTCCACCGGCGACCGAGCACGCGCGCTGGTCGGCGCTCGCCGATGCTCAGGTATCGGCCTGCGATCTCACACCGACGATCCTCCATCTGATGTCGACGGCGCCCATCTCCGCAGCTCCGATGGACTGCGTCGATCTGCTCGCGACGTTGCCGAAGCCGCGCCACCGCGTCGTCAGCGCGTATACGCCCGCCTACGTCGCCGAGCCGACGATGCTCGTGCTCGAGCCGAACGGTGAGCGTGCGCTCTACGACCTGTCGCGCAGCACAGTCACGCTGAACGACGGCGTCACGCGCCCGATGAGCGAGCACATGTTCGCGCCGGAGATCGAGGCGCGGCTCGCGCCATCCGTCGCACGCTGATCGGCATCTCGGACGCGGAGCGGCACGGCTCCGCTGGAACGGCGGGCTCGATCGTGCAAGGAAGAGGCGTGGCTGCGCCTCGAGCGCTGAAACGAATCTGGATGGTCGTCGGGATCGCGCTCGCGAGCTACCTCGTCGTCTGCGTCGTCGCGCGGGTGGCGTACACGCGGATGCTCTTTCCGGCGCCGCGCCTCGATCGTGCGCCCATGATTGACGACTCCGAAGCACGGCTCGTCGAGCTGCCGCACGCAGACGGCTCGCGCACCGCCGCTCTGCATTATCCTGCCCCGTCCGGTGCCCGCACCGTCGTCGTCTTCCACGGGAACGGCGAGACGATGTTCGACAACACCCAGCACGCGATCGAGCTGAAGCGCCGCGGGCTCGGCGTCCTGCTCGTCGAGTATCGCGGGTACGGCACGACGTACGGCTCGGCGCCGACGGAGGAGATGCTCTACGAGGACGGGGAGGTCGCGATCGATCATCTGACCGGCCAGCACGTGCCGACGGACAGGATCGCGATCTGGGGCTGGTCGCTCGGCAGCGGCGTCGCCGCCGAGATGGCGCAACGTGGCCACGGCTCGCGGCTCGTCCTGCTCGCGCCCTTCACGTCGGTGACCGACATGGGACGCCGCTTCGCTCCGATCCTGCCGGTTTCGCTCTTGATGCGTCACCGGCTCGACACGCTCTCGAAGGCGCGCGACATCAAGCAGCCCACGCTCGTCGTCCACGGCGATGCTGACGAGCTCATTCCCATCGCGATGGGTGAGGCCGTCGCGAACGCAATTCCGAACGCGAAGCTGGTTCGCGTCGCGGGCGGACACCACGCCGACCTCCTCTACTCCGAGGCCGGACGTCCGGGTGCACGCGAGCTCTACGATCTGCTCGCGGAGCACCTGGCCCGCTGATCGGGAGCCTCGGCGGACGACGGGCGACGCCATCGCGAAGCGCGTGCCGACGGGCGTGCTCACGAGCGGCGTCATCGACAGCTTTCCGGCCCCACAGGTGACGCAGACGAGCCGCCCCCGTTCCGGGCGAGCGATGCTCTGACGCGCGCCGGGCGTATGGGTGCTGCGGCCCCCTTCTCTGACCCATGAAAAATCATGCACTTACGGCGGGCTCTAGAGGGCTTGCG
>JAEXCN010000324.1 GCA_023402175.1 Pseudomonadota bacterium
GGCCCCAGGGGGATGGTTCGTACGCCCCAGGGGAATGGTTCGTTCGCTCAACGAACGTTGGTCCCCAGGGGGATGGTTCGTACGCCGAACGAACGTATGTCCGCCGGCGGGGGATGGTTCGTATGCCGAACGAACGTTGGGCCCCAGGGGGCGTGGTTCGTTCGGCGAACGAACGTGTGTCGGAAGGGGGCATGGTTCGTTCACCGAACGACGACGGGGGCGGACGAGATGTCGGCCTGTCCGGGCTCGCCAGGCCCGAGCAGAAACCTGCCGGTGGTGTCGCGAGCGCCTCGGTGCACTTGCTCTGGCGCAAGTGAATTCCGTTCACGGCGGATGAGCGCGTGGTCGGGCTGAGCCCGCTCGAGGGGTCATGCGCGACCGAGCAACCGAACGAACGGCAGGTTGTGGTCCGTACGCAGTCGGATCAGAGCCACTCGACGTCGGCGTGGTTCAGCCACGTGCGCTGGCGGCGGGCGAAGATGCGCGTCGAGCGGACGATCGCGTCCTTCAGTTCCTCGCGCGGCAGCTTGCCTTCGAGATGCGCCCGGACCTCGGCGTAGCCGACCGAGCCCATCGCGCGGGACTCGCCGTAGCCGGCGGCGAGGAGGCGCTCCACCTCTTCGAGCCAACCCGACGCGAGCCATTTGTCGACGCGTGCGGCGATGCGCTCGGTCAGGACCGCGGGATCGTGCTTCAGCCCGATCATCGCGGCATCGAAGCGTCGCGACTTGAAGCCGTGATTGGCTTGCCACTCGGACATTGGGCGTCCGGAGAGCTCGTAGACCTCGAGCGCGCGGCTGACGCGGACGACGTCGTTCGGATGAAGGCGCTTCGCCGATGCCGGATCGACCCGCGCGAGCTCGTCGTGAAGGGCCGAACGGCCCTTTTCGTCGACGATCGCACGATGGCGCGCGCGGATCGCGGCGTCGGCCGCGGGCGCATCGACGAGCCCGAGGACGAGCGCGCGGACCCAGAAGAACGTCCCCCCGCACACGATCGGGAGCTTGCCGCGGCTGCGGATGTCCTCGATCGCGCTCTCGGCCAGCTTCGCCCATTCCGCGGCGTCGATCGCGGCCCGCGGGTCGTGCGTGTCGATCAGGTGATGCGGGGCACGCGCGAGCTCGTCCCGCGTCGGCTTGCCCGAGCCGATGTCGAAGCCGCGGTAGATCTGGACGCTATCGGCCGAGGCGATCTCACCGCCGACGGCCTCGCTCACCTCGAGCGCGAGGTCGGTCTTCCCGCTCGCCGTCGGGCCGACGATGCAGAGGAGCTTCCCGGATCGCGCGAGCTCGATTCCACGCGCAACGGCTCTCAAACGATCACCTTCCGACACGGCGCTCCAACTCGCTCCACCCGAGACGCATGACGACCGGTCGCCCGTGCGGGCAATGCCCGGCGAAGTCGACCTCGTCGAGCGCGGTGAGAAGGGCGCGCGCCTCCTCGGGAGAGATCGCGTCGCCGGCTCGGATCGATCCATGGCACGCCATCGTCGCGAGCACGAGGTCGACCGCGCCGCCGAACGCGCGTCCCCCTGCGCGCGACAGCTCGCTCGCGAGATCGCGCACGATGCGCGTGGGCTCGGCACGCGCGAGGATCGCCGGCACCGCATGGACCGCGACCGCGCCGTCACCGACCGCGCGGGCCTCGACGCCGAGACGCACGACCTCGTCCGTGTGCTCCTCGAGGACGGCGACATCGGACGGCGGCAGCTCGACGACCTCGGGCACGAGCAGACGTTGGGTCGCGATCGTCCGGGCGCTGAACGCGCGACGAAGCCGATCGAACGTCACGCGCTCGGCGGCAGCGTGCTGATCGAGCACGTAGACGCCGTCGTCGCCTTCGCAAAGCAGGAACGTGCCGCGCACCTGTCCGACGAAGCGCAGCCGTCCGTAGAGGCCCGGGCGGTTGAACAGCCCCGCGCTCGGCGGCGACTCCGCGATGAACAGGTTGCCTTCCGGCAGGAGCGTCGACGACGGCAGCTCCGGCCGAGGCAGCGTCGCTGGCTGCAGCGTTGCAGGCGGCAGCGACGCCGGCTGCAGCGATGCAGGCTGGAGCGTCGGGCGATAGGGCAAGGGCAGCCCGGCGCCGTCGGCCGCACTCGCGGCTCCCGCGCCGACGAGCGCGCGAGCCGCGGCCGCCGCGGTGCCGAGCGCATCGAGCGTCGGGGCAGCGACGAACGTCGGCGGAGCGGGCCGGGCGTGCGCGAACGGGTTCGACAGCTCGGGGAGACCGAACGCGCGCGCCAGCGCGCCGTGCAGCTCACGCGTGATCCCGTCGAAGACCCCGCGGGCATCGGTGAAGCGCACTTCCGCCTTCTGCGGGTGGACGTTGATGTCGACGAGCTCGGGCGGAAGATCGAGCCACACGACGCCGACCGGATAGCGGCCGCCCTCGAGGACCGATCCGTAGGCGTTCGCGACCGCACGTGCGAGGACGCGATCGCGCACGGGCCGCCCGTTGACGAGAAGCGCGAGACCGGTCGCGCCGGAGCGAGCGCGCTCGGGCGCCGCGAGCATCGCTTCGATCCGTAGCGGCCCGCGCTCCGCAGCGACGTGCACGAGCGTCTCGCCGGCAATTGCAGCCCGCGCACGCTCCGCGCGGGAGGCGACGCGAAGGTATTCGCGCACGACCCGGCCGTCGCGCGAGAGCGTGAACGTCACGTCTGGACGCGCGAGCGCCGCGCCGAGGAGCACGTCACCGACGTGCGCGCTCTCCGTCGCCGTCG
Source organism: Pseudomonadota bacterium (assembly GCA_023402175.1). Classification (GTDB taxonomy): domain Bacteria; phylum Myxococcota_A; class Polyangia; order Polyangiales; family Polyangiaceae; genus Labilithrix. The sequence goes on from JAEXCN010000324.1 coordinate 2,726, forward strand.
CCTTCAGGAACTTCCGTCGGGCGGGGACGTTGAAGAACAGCTCCCGCACCTCGATCGACGTCCCCGTCGCGCACCCGGCGGGACGAACCACCGCCGGTTTTCCGCCCGAGATCTCGACCTCGCATCCTTCGGCCGCCCCGCGCGCCCGCGTGCGAAGGACGACACGCGACACGGACGCGATGCTCGGGAGCGCCTCGCCGCGGAAGCCGAACGTGCCCAGTCGGAAGAGATCCTCGAGCGTGCGGATCTTGCTCGTGGCATGGCGTTCGAGCGCGAGGACGGCGTCGTCTGCGGTCATGCCGTCACCGTCGTCCGTCACACGCACGAGGAGGCTGCCGCCTTGCTCGACGTCCACCGTCACGCGCGTCGCGCTCGCGTCGAGCGCGTTCTCGACGAGCTCCTTCACGACGCTCGCGGGACGCTCGACGACCTCGCCGGCGGCGATCTGGTTCGCTAGCTCGTCGCTGAGCTTCTGGACCCGGCCCACGCGAGGCTCACTGCTCGGAGACGGGATTCGTCGCGGCCTCGAAGAACTCGCGCGAGCGCGGGCGGCTGAGCGCCACGATGATCAGTGCGCTCGCGAACGTCCGAAAGACGAGCCACCCGGGCGGCGCCCAGTGCTGGATCGCACGCATGCCGCGCGCGTATTCGTCGTACCGGTCTGGTGGGAGATGCTCTCGTTCGCGGAGCACCATCGTCCCGTATTGCCACTCCGCCTCGGCCTTCCACATGGCGCGCGTGGCGAAGTAGCTCGCGACGACGACGATTGCCTGCACGGCGACGACCTGCATGAGGGCGCTCCGCGTGTTCGACTTGCCCGCGAGACCACGGGCGGCGAGCGTGAGGAGCGCCGCGCCGAGGACGAACGTGGCGGCCGCGATCGGGATCGCGCGCCCGCTCTGCATGTCGGCGACGTCGACGAACTGCTCGTAGAGCGACTCCGCCTGAGCCCGATCGGCGTCGTCGTGGATGCTCGCCATCATGCTCGCGTGCTGAGCGCGTTCCCCGCGGTAGAACGCCAGGCGCCCGCACCCTTCCGTCCAGCATCCGGCACCGAACACGAGCGCGGCGACGAGCGCGACCACGAGGTATCGGGGACGGCGAGCGGCCGCGGCACGAGGCTGTGCTCCTCGTGAGCTCCCCGGCGTGTTCTCGGGGATCGAGGAGTCCCGATCGTCAGGCGGAGGGATCGAGGACATCGCCCAAGGCCATAGCACGGCGAAAAAGCAGTGGACAGCCGCGCTTCGGCGGCCCCGGCGGCGGGTCAGGTTGATCCCGCCCACAGCGGCGATTCGTGATATCCCGGCGGTTGACGACATGCGTGCCTCGACCCTCCCGATCCACACGTTCCGTCGCATCACTCTTGCCGTGCTCGTCTCCTTCGCGGGAGTGACGAGTGCATCGGCGCAGCCGGCCAAACCGGCAGCCCCGGCGAAGCCGGCCGCCAAGGTCGACGTCGCGCCCGCGGTGCAGAAGCTCAAATCGGGTGACGAGGGTCAGATACGCGCAGCGCTCGACGATCTGCGGATCGCGGGGCCGGGCGCAGCCGGAGCTGCATCTGCCGTCGCCGATGCGCTGTCGCGCGGGTTGAACGAGACGCTCGCGCAACAGGCGATCGATACGCTCGGTGATCTCGAGTCACCCGACGGGAGCGCGATCCTCGCTCAGTACTCGCGTCACCGCACCGTCGCCATCCGCCGCGCCGCGGTGAAGGCGCTCACGCGCACGAAGGGACCGGCAGCTGCTCCGGCGCTCCGCAAGGCGCTCGGCGACTCGGACGCGCAGGTCCGCGGAAACGCCGCTGCGGGGCTCGGCGCGCTGAAGGCGAAGGACGCCGTACCCGATCTCTTCGTCGCGCTGGATCACAAGGTGAACGAGGCCGCGGCGTCGATCGGCCAGCTCTGCAACGCCGACCAGTGCGATCAGCTCGCGACGAAGCTCGGAAAGCTGCCGTTCGAGGTCGTGACGAGCGGCCTCGATCCGGTCCTGTTCCGGCCGACGTCCGAGGTTTCCGACGACGTGAAGATCAAGCTGCTCGGCCGCTTGCGCGAGCTCGGGACCGGAGAGGCGAACCGTTTCCTCAAGGACGTCGAGAAGCGTCTCCCGAAAGAGGCGTCTGCGCGCATCAAACAAGCCGTCGAGCAAGCCGTGAAGGCGACGTCGGGAGGCTCGCAATGAAGTCCGTGACCAAGCTGTTCAGCGCCGCCGCGATCCTCGGCTCGGTGCTCGCGCAGGGCTGCGCCGGCGATCCGGGCCGCCCGAAGACGTTCTCGACCGACTGGCTCGACGATCAGGGGAAGAGCATCGCCGAGGTGCAGGCGCGCCTTCGCGGCGCGCGCCCGGGCGTCAGCACCGATCTCGTCGTCTCCGTCGCCGGCAAGGACAAGATCATCGGCACGCCGCTCGGCAATGGCGCGCAGTGGACCGCAACGCATGCGCTCGACTCCCGCCCGATCATCGCGGGCGGCGTCGTCGTCGTCTCCGGCGGCAAGGAGGTCGCCGCGTACGATGCGAGCTCCGGCAAGAAGCTCTGGGCGCGTCCGACCGGCGGTCTCCCGCTCCTCGGCGCCGGTGACGACGGCAACCTCACTGCGGTCTCGCTCGCTCGAGGCGGCGGCTCGACGCTCCTCATCGTGGGCCGCGACGGCTCGGTGAAGCGTCAGATCGAGACCGACAAGGCCATCGGCGATCCCGCAGTGGTCGCTGGGATCGTGTTCGTCCCGTGGGGGAACCAGTACGTGAGCGCGATCGACGCGTCGAGCGGCGACGAGATCGGCCGCGTCGTCGTCCGCGACAAGGTCTCACGTGCGCTCACGGTCGGCGGCACGCTCTACTTCGGCGAGATGGCCTTCGTGCGATTCGACGACCAGATCGCGCAGGCTTCGCGCGGCCAGGCGAGCCGCGTCGCGCTTCCATCGCGCGAGCTCCCGGGGACGCCGCGGCTCCTCGTGCCGGGGACGGAGAAGGTCCTGCCGGTCGCGAACGCCCACGATCGCGATCGCCTCTTCGCTCGTCCGAGCGGAGACGCGACCCCGCTCGGTATCGACTCGAACCGCTTCTACGCGAGCTACTACCGGCTCGTCTTCGGCTTCGAATCGCAGCGTGGCAACCTCGCCTGGGTGCGGACGCACGCGCACGACGTCATCGGCGGAGATGCGGTTCAAGGCGGCGTCGCTCTCTGTGACGAAGAGGGCAAGATCATCGTCCTCGATGCGCAGACCGGACAGATCACGATGGAGAAGCCCATCGGCGAGCCGATCCAGAGCTGCGTCGTCCAAGCGGACACGTACCAGGCACCAAAGCCGTCGACGTCCGGACCTTCGCTCGGCCAGCAGATCACCGACGCGGTGACCGTGCGCGAGGCGACGCTCGCGACGGCGCAGCGTCTGCTCCTGCGTGAGCTCGCGACGCTCGAGGACGACTCGGCGACGAAGACGCTGATCGACATCGCCTCCGATCCGCGTTCGGTGCCGGTCCTCGTCGCGGACGCGCGAGCGGCGCTGGCGACGCGTCGCAACGGCGCGAGCTACATGCTCGCGGCGCTCGGGAAGCATTACGACTATCTCCACGACGTCCTCGTGAGCCCGCCCGTCGGCCCGATCGCCGACGCGCTCGCGGCCATGAAGGAGCCGAAGGCAGCCCCGCTCGTCGCGGCGCATCTGTTCGATCCGCAGATCACCGACGACGACGTGAAGCGCGCCGCTGGAGCGCTCGCGCTCATCGGCACCGACAAGGAGATGCCGCAGCTCAAGCAGTTCTTCGCGATGTACCGCGGGACCGCGCCGACCGACGAGGTCGGAGTCGCCGTCGGAAGCATCGGCGAGGCGATGTTGCGGATCGATCCGAAGGGAAGCCGTCCGATCGTCGAAGCGGCAGTGAAGGACACGATGACGGTGCCGGTCGCCCGCGCGCGCCTCGAGGCGCTCCTCACGGCAGCGCCGGACAAGGGCGGCGACAAGCCCGCAGGCGACAAGCCCGCCGACAAGGACAAGGCGGGCGGCGCGAAGCCGGGAGAGAAGCCTGCCGCCGACAAGCCGGTGGACAAGGCCGGCGGCGCGAAGCCGAAGAACTGATCGCAAGGAGGCCCCGGCTCTCGGGGCCTCTCGTCACGGCCGGATGCGACGCTCGTCGGAGACGAGCGTCCAGCGCCGCGTGCTCAGTTCGCGTCGTTCGGTACGAGGCCGTCGTGCAGGTTCAGCACGTCTTCGCGCGCGAAGAGGCAGCACTCGCTGCCCATCGGGAACTCGCTACAGGCGTGCGGGCGGATCGAGTAGATGCCGCACCGGTTCGACCGCTGCAGGTGACGGCAGCGCTTGTTGTCGAGGAGCGTGAGGATGAGGCGGCCGTCCTTGTGCCGCTTTGCGTACGGCGGCTTCGCGAGCTCGGGACGCCCGCCATCCTTGAAGCGCTTCACGTCGTCGGGGAGCAGGATGACCTCGTTGTCCCTGCAGCAAGCTGCGCACTTCGTGCAGTCCCAGTCGACCTTCCGCGTGTTGCCGGCATGGATCGAGTCGCGCTCCGCGCGCCGCTTCACGATCCAGTTGCAGTCGCGCGGCACGAGCGTGGTCGCGAGGCCCTTGAGCGCGCCCGTGGTCTCGACCTTCCAGCGGAACTTGCCCATGTCGTAGACGGCCCACGCGCCGAAGTCGTCCTCGTTGCCCTCGGCGGGCTCCGTGAACACGAGGATGGCGCGGTCCTTCTTCTCCCAGATCACGGCGTGGCCGCCTGCGCGGACGTGTGCTGCTGCTTCACGCACGAACTTGGGAGTGAAGCTGCGAACGAGGGGACGGCTGACGACAGTAGCGGCCATGTTTCGCCTGCTTCTACCAAAAGGGTCGCGTGCTGGGGAGGGCCGACGACGAGCCCGGCGTGCCGCATGGCGCGAATCGTCGTCGTGATCAGTATGCTTCGGCCATGCGCGCCATCGTCATCGGGCCCAACGCCAGCCTCGACCTTCGTGATGTGCCCACGCCGGAGCCTGGTCCCGGGCAGGCTCGGGTGCGCATCCGCGCTTGCGGTGTGAACCGAGCCGATCTCCTGCAGCGACGCGGATTCTATCCAGCGCCGCCGGACGCGCCCGCGGACATCCCAGGCCTCGAGATCGCCGGCGAAGTGGATGCGGTCGGCAGTGGCACGACCGACGTCCGCGTCGGCGACCGCGTCTACGGCGTCGTCTCCGGCGGAGCCTACGCCGAGGCGGTCGTCGTGCACGCCCGGACGCTCGCGAAGATCCCCGTTGTCGACGGCAAGCCGCTCGATTTCGTCTCCGCGGCGGCGATCCCGGAGGCGTTCTTGACCGCGTACGACGCGATGGTCCTCCAGTGCGGGCTCGCCGCCGGCGAGACCGTTCTCGTGCATGCCGTCGGAAGCGGCGTCGGTACCGCCGCCGTGCAGATCGCTCGCGCCATCGGCGCTCGTGCGATCGGGACCGCGCGCTCGAAGGAGAAGCTCGCGCGTGCCGAGCCGCTCGGATTGCACGCGGCCGTGGTCGCAGAGGCGAATCCCGACGGCTCGCCTCGATTTGCCGAGCGCGTGCGCGAGGTGACCGATGGGCGCGGGGTCGACGTCGTCCTCGAGCTCGTCGGCGGAGCGTACGTCCCGGAGAGCCTCGCGACGCTCGCCGAGCGAGGCAGGCTCGTGCTCGTCGGCCTGATGGCGGGTACACGCGCGGACGTCGATCTCGGCACCGTGCTGCGGCGCCGCCTGCGCATCTTCGGGACCGTGCTCCGCGCTCGCCCGCTCGAAGAGAAGATCGTCGCCGGTCAGGTCCTCGACCGGAACCTCTCGCCGCTGGTCGCCGAGAAGAAGCTCGTCCCGATCGTCGATCGAGTCCTGCCGCTCGCGCAGGCCGCCGAGGCGATGGACCTCATGGCATCGAACGCGAACTTCGGAAAGATCATCCTGTCGATGGACTGAGCCGGAGAGCTACGACTCCGTCGGCGCAACGCGAACGCGCCTCAATGGTTGCGCGCGTGCTCGAGGCAGAGCTCGCGCGGTCCGCCACATTTCTCGCAGGAGCACACGCGGATGTCGGCTCCGTCGGCCTGCCGCGCTCCGCAGATCGCGCACGCGCGTGAGCTCTGAGCTTCGCGCTCGACCGGCGGCGGGCGGAACGACGTGCGGCGGGCGGCCTGGCGCATCTGGAGACGCTGGCCGCGGGCGAGGCCGATGAGGTGGCCGGTGAAGAACAGGAGGTAGTTGCCGAACGCGACCGCGATCGCCGCCTTCACGCCGATGTCCCCGTCGAAGAACTTCCAGGCGATCGGCGCGAGCGTCAGCAGCGCCAGCCACTTCACGCGGATGGGGACGATGAAGAAGAGCAGGATCTCGTAGTGGGGGAACAGCGTCGCGAACGCGAAGAAGAGCGACGTGTTGAGCCAGATGTTCCCCTGCGGCAGCCCAGTGAGCCATGCGACGGCGGTCGTGCCGAGCGCGCCCAGCAGGTAGAAGACGTTGAACTTGAACGCCCCCCACTCGTTCTCGAGGTTCGTCCCGATGAGCCACGTCCAGTAGAGCGTGAAGAGGATCCAGATGAGACTGAGATCCCTCGGGATGAACAGGTACGTGACGAAGCGCCACGGCTCCTTCAGCGCTCGGGAGGGATCGAGCGTGATGTAGTGGAGGAGCTCCGGCTTCGCATACGTGAGGACGAACACGATCGCCATGCCGCCCACGATGAAGGACGTGAGCCGGTCGATCGCGAATCGACCCAACCTGCGCTCGAGACGTGCGAGAAGGCGATCCATTCGAAGGCGCGGGAGCTTAGCGCAAACCCGCAGACGTCGTTACGGATGCCGGTCGAACCGCGAGCGATTCGAACATCGAAGGCGGCAGCTGCGCTCAGGTATCGTCGGTCGAGGAATCTTTGTCGGCGGTCAATTGTTTGGGGCGCCGCACGTCAGCCACGTCTGGATGTCCGCGACCACGTTTGCCGGCAGACCGACGCCGGGCGGCATGACGGCGCCGCACGGGGCGGCGTTGTCGACGTTGCACGCCATCGAGGACTCGGTGGGATCCGTCGAGCACGGGTTGATGTAGAGCTTGCCGTTGCTCAGCTTGAACGCCGCGAACTCGGCCCACATGCCGGCCGGGTCGTCGGGGTTGATGCGAGGCTGGTTCGGCGGGGTCGCGCCGCCGTGACACGACACCGTCTGGCAGCTCGCATCCTTGAACGCGGCGAGTATCGTCTTGAAGCTGACCGCACATGCGCCGCCGCCGTCGACGAGGGCACCGCCTGCCTTCACGCACTCGGGCGTGCTGCCCGTCGTGCCCGTGCTGTCGCCACCGTCGCTCGCCACTTCGGACGACGGACCAGGCTGCTTCTGTCCTGCGAGCGCGTTCGGATTGCCGTACTTCGGATCCTCGAGGCCCTTCTGGTAGTCGGTCGTGCACGCAGCGAAGAGGACCAGCGCGGCGCTGGCGGCGCACAGGCAGAAGGGAAGGGAAGCGCGCATCGCGCTTGATTCTGGCGCGCCGTGCCGGAGCCGACAAGGGATTCGGGCGGTCGCCAGAATTGCGTGCATCTTGCACACTAGGCCGCGCTCGGGAGATCGACAGCCGACGTGAGCTTCGGCGACGGAATTTTGCTCTGTCGTTGTGTCTCGATGCGCGTCGAGGCCGCTTTGGATCACTACAGATCCACCTGTAATTTCCAGTGCCGGAACAGATCGGGACGCTATAATCCATGAGTCACACGGAGGCTGAGTGATGAAGCGCCACCCGATCGTCGTCGTCCTCACCGTCGCCATGCTGGCTCTCGTGCTCGGTGGTTGCGTGAAGGTTGCACCGTACGAGCGCGGCATGCTCGCTCACCCGACGATGACGCCCGACGAGATCGCGATCGGGCTCGATGGTCACGTCCGCGCCGTGTCGGAAGGCGCTGCGGGCGGCCTCGGCGGTGGTGGCGGCGGCTGCGGCTGCAACTGATCGCGCTTCGCTGTCTCGACGATCGTCGGATCGTGACGCGATGGGGACGCGAGCGTCCTCACGTCCAGCCTTGCTGAACGGAGTCCAACGAGGACCACGGAGCTTCGGCGAAGGCCGAAGCGGAGTGAATCTGCTCGGCACAGCGTCACGAGTTCCGGTACCGTAGGCCCGTGCCCTTGCGCCTCCGAAGACGCCTGCTGGCGCTTCTCTTCGGCCTGATGCTGCTCGTCGTCGGCGCGCCGGCGTTTGCAGCCGGAGAGGATGCCGCCGTCCACGAGGCGGTCCAGCAGATCATGAACGAGGACTACCCCGGTAGCCTCGGACCCGCGAAGAAGAAGCTCCAGGACCAACTCTCGGTCTGCCTGAAGAAGGGTTGCAGCGGCTCGGTGAAAGCCGAGGTCCATGTCGCGCTCGGCATGGTCGCGTCGCAGCTCGGTCAGGCGGAGGACGCGAAGCAATCGTTCAAGAACGCCCTCCAGGCCGACACGAACGCGAAGCTCCCGAGCAGCGGCGTCACGCCTGGCATCCGTGCAGCGTGGGACGAGGTGAAGGGCAACAGCGGCGGTGGTGCGGCCGCAGGCGGAGGCGACGACGAAGAGCCGCCGAGCGGTCTCGCGGCGACCGTGAACCTCATTCGCGATGCGCTCAAGGCCGATCAGGAAGGTCGCCTCGACGAGTGCATCGACAAGGACAAGCAGGCGCTGAAGATCGACGAGTCGCCGCGGACGCGGCTCCATCTCGCGTCGTGCGAGGCGCGCGCCGGCAAGCTCGTCGACGCGCTCAAGGACGCGCAGAAGTCGCTCGAGGTCGGCATCCAGAAGAAGGACGCCAACGTGATGCGCATCGCGCGCATCCGCGTGAAGGAGCTCCTCGAGCGGATCCCTCACGTCACGTTCGAGCCGCCGCCCGGCGTTACCGATCTGAAGGTCACCTTCGACGATCGACCCGTGCCCGTCGAAGCGCTGAGGAAGAAGTTCTCGGTCGACCCGGGCAAGCACAAGGTCGTCGCCGAAGGCACCGTGAACGGATTCACGGCGACCTTCGAAGAAGAGTACGACATCGCGGAGAAGGACTTCGTCACCGTTCGCATCACGCTGAAGCCGCCAGCGAACGACTTCATCACGCCCGGGCAGATCAAGTGCATGCTCGCGGCGAAGAGCCAGGAGGAGGTGCAGAAGTGCCTCCCGCAGAACCAGAAGAGCCTCGTCGTCCGCGTCGCCGGCGATCTCTCGGGCTACTCCGACACGAACTCCGTCGCCGTCTACACGCCGGCGATCAACGCGTCGCTCGTGTCGCCGACCGCCGGCTGGAATCTCGGCGGTAACTTCCTCGTCGACGCCGTCAGCGCCGCGTCGCCGGACATCGTGTCCTCGGCGTCGCCTCCGTTCGAGGAGTTCCGCTACGCGTATGGCCTGACAGGCGGCTACAAACCGGGCCTCTACGGCGCACAAGCGTCGGTGAGCTCGTCGTCGTCGCCGGACTACGTCTCGTACACGGGGAGCGTGCGCCTCACGGCCGATCTGAACGACAAGCTGATCACGCCGACGATCGGCTACTCGTACAGCTACGACCGCATCGGCCGCGGTCCGAACAACTACCTGCACGACTTCAACCCGCTCAAGGGATACATCCACACGCACGAGATCGAGGCGGGCATCACGTTCGTCATGTCGCCGACGTCGATCCTGCTCATCGGCGGAACGATCTCGATCGAACGTGGCGACGGCTCGCAGCCGTACCGCTACATCCCGATGTTCGATCCGGACGTCATCGCGCCGTTCGTCCCGGCGGGCGCGACGGTCGATCTCGTCAACCGCACCCGCCTGCCAGTGAAACCGCTCGAGCAGCTGCCGACGGAGCGCGATCGATTCGCCGTCGGCGCACGCTTCAACAAGCGCCTGCAGAACGCGACGCTCCGCCTCGATCAGCGCTTCTACTTCGACACGTGGGGAATGAAGGCGAGCTCGACGGACTCGCGCTACATGGTCGATCTCTCGCGCCGTCTCCGCGTCTGGCCGCACCTCCGCATCCACGCGCAGACGGACACGAACTTCTACAACCTGGCCTACTCGGCGATCCTCGATCCCGGAGGCCAGATCGTCGTTCCGCTCTACCGAACCGGTGACCGCGAGCTTTCGCCGCTCATCACCGCGACGGCCGGCGGAGGCGTCCGGATCGGCTTGGGCGAGCCGGAAGGAGAGGTAAAATACGGGCTCACGATCGCCGGTGACGTGATGTACACGCGCTACCTGAAGGCGCTCTACGTGACGACGCGCACGGCGGTCTACGGCTCGGTTGGCTTCGACGTGGAGTTCTGAGCGATGCGCGCCAATCAGCACCACGACGGCACCTTCGAAAAGCCAGCCGCCTCCCGGTTCCGAGGAAGCCTCCTCGCAGCAGCGACCTGCGTCGTCCTGGCGAGCATCGGCAGCTCGTGCAACCTCGATCCCGTTCATCGCGCGGGCGTCGACGGCCTCGGACCAGAGAACGCCGATCTCTATCCGCCGGAGAGCGAGTACCACCGGCCCGGCGAGCCGTGCGCGCTCTGCCACTCCGACAAGGGACCCGCCGACAGCGTCTTCGCGCTCGGCGGCACGATCTTCTGGGGGCCGGACGACTACAACGCGCGCGTCGACAACGCGTACGTCCGCATCCTCGACGCGAACAAGACGAAGCGATGCTTCGTCACGAACTGCAACGGGAACTTCTACGTGAAGAAGGAGGACTTCTCGAAGATCACGTTCCCGCTCCTCGTCTCCGTCGAGCGTACGGTCAAGCCCGGGCAGGACGAGAACACGCTCGTCATCCGTCGTATGTCGAGCCACATCGGCCGAGAGTCGTCATGTGCGACCTGCCACATCCAGGGCCTGCGTGACTTCGCCTCGCCCGGGCAGATCCGCCTCTTCCAGTCGGAGCAGGAGTTCAAGGACAAGAAGATCTCGCTCGTCGAATGCCCGCCGCCTCCCGAGTTCGTGCAGATCGAGAAGTGTCCGGAGGACCGAGACTGATGTTCGCCCTCTCCTCGAAGTCGGCAACGCTCGTCGGAGTCGCCGTGCTCGGCGCGATGGGCGCGCTCGCCGTCAGCGGCACCACGTCTTGCGCGTCGCCGCCGGACAACAAGCGCTTCACCGAGATCCTCCAGCCCGACTTCCCGACGTACAAGGATTTCGTCGACCCTTACCTCCAGCGCCGCTGCGGGACCCTCGATTGCCACGGACAGCCCGGACGCGCCTATCGCCTCTACGGGTTCACGGGCTTCCGCCTCTACAACCTCGACGCAGGGCTCGTCTCCGGACAGCAGCCGACGACGCCCGAAGAGGTCCTGGCGAACTACCAGGCTGCCGTCGCCCTCGAGCCGGAGGAGATGAGCCGGCTCATGGCGACGCAGGGCACAGACCCGAACAAGCTGCTCCTGCTTCGCAAGGCGCTCCGCATCGAGCGCCACAAGGGTGGGCCCGCGATGGCCGAAGACGATCCCGGCTACCGGTGCGTCGTTGCATGGCTTCGCATCCGCACCGTTCGCCCGACCGCCGACGGTCTCGACTTCGAGACGATCCCGCAGCAAGAGCGCGAGCAACTCTCGCAACGCGCGCAGCAGGACTGCCAGGAAGCTCAGAGCTTCCCGTGAGCGATCGCTCCTACGCCTGATCCCCGCTTCTCGGCACGCGCGGCGTTCAACGCGTGCGCGAAGCCCACAAAAGCAGAAGACCCCCGCTCTCGACCGGAGAGCGAGGGTCCTCGATGCCTGCGAGCTCGATCAGCCCGTGACGTTCAGGTTCACGATGCCGTCGATCGCCGGTCCGTTGTAGAAGTCGCGGACGCGGCGCATGTCGCCCTTCGCGACCGCGAAGAGCGCCGCAGCTGCGCCGGCCGCGCCGAGCTGTCCGCGGACGTTGGCGAAGTTCGCGTTCGGGTCGACGTTGCCGTTCGCGATGTTCCAGGCGCGGACGGTGTTGCCGTTGGCGATGTCGCCGAACCAGCCCGTCTTGATCTGCCCGGCGCCCATCACGTAGAGGATGTTCGAGTTGGCCGGCGTGCCGTCGCCCCAGCCGTTGCGATCGAACGGCTGCTTGTAGGTGTCGCCGCTGACGGAGAAGACGAGCGCGTCGGCGAGCGTCTTCGACGAGCAGCCCGGATCCTGGAGCGACTTGCCGAGCTGGTAGAGGCCGTCCAGCATCTTGCCGATGGCCTGACCGGTCTGCTGCGCCTGGCCGTCGCCGCCTGCGAACAGGCCGTGCGGGTCGTTGTTGAACCCGCGCATGACGAGCATCGACGTGAGGCCGAGCGAGAACGCCTTCATCGTCGTGATCATCGCGCGCGACATGCTCGTGACCGCGCCGGGCGTGTTGTTGCCGATGCCGAAGAGCGCGAGGTCGGCCGCCGTCGGCGTGAGCTGCGTCGCGAGGTTTCGCGCGAGCAGGTTCATGCTGACCTTGCCGGTGCCGTACGCCTTCTCGGTCGTCTTCCTGCCGGCCGCCGCGTTGAGGCCGATGAAGGCCTTGTAGTAGGCCTCGGCGAGCGGACCATTCTGGTCGCCCTGGAGGAGCGAGCGCGACGCCTGGCTGTTGAACAGGTCGACGAGCTGGTTCGCGGCACCGACCGCGGCGGGCGCGGGAGCGCCGGGCGCGGTACCGAACTGGATGCCTCCGACCGCGAGGACCGGCAGCAGCGTCGGGTTCGCCTGCTGAATCGCGGCGGCGGCGGCGACCATCGTGTTGCCGTTCAGCGTCGTCACGCTGGTCGGCGTCGCGGTGTGCGTCTCGTTGTTTCCGCCGACGAACGCCGAGACCTTCCACGTCGAGTTCTGCTGCCACGGCGAGTCGGGCCCGTGCGCGTACGGCTTGTCGTAGCCGAGCGCGTCGACGCCCTTGCCGATCGCGTAGTGCGAGGCCTGGCCGTTGTTCCCCTTCACGACCGCCGGGATCGGGAAGGCGAGGGTCCAGTTCGAGAGGCCGCCGTTTCCATCAACGACGTGGATGTGACGGAACGTGGTGTTGCACTGAGCGGTGTCGGCGGCAGCGGTGCCCGCCGTGTCGTTCAGCACGTTGAGAAAGCGCGCGCGCTCGACACCGAGACACGCAGCGACCGTCGCGCTCCAACGGAGGAAGTCACGCCGGGACGTACCGCGAAGCTCCTTCAAACGATCGTCGACCATGACGTGGGCTCCTTACTGGCAGGTGTGCGCGGCCGAGAGCAGCGCGGCAATGGCGATCTTGGCGCCGTCCTGGGGGTTCTTCGCGATGGCGTCGTTCGCGATCGCGACGTGCTCTTCGGTCGCCGGCTTGCCGATGAGACACGAGATGCCGTCCTTCGTGAACTTGCCGTCTGCGCCGAGGACCTTCACGCCCGGGCAGGCCGGCGCGTTCCAATCGGCGGCGACCGGGTCGTACGAGGCCATCGCGAAGATATCGAACATCTTCGCGACAGCGGCCGTGGACGCGAACGGCGCCTCGGGCACGCGGCCGTTGTAGTTCGCGCCGCCGAGCGCCGCTGCCGTGTCGCCCTGCTGGAAGATCTGCTGGCCGCTGCGCGCGCCGTTCGGACGTGTTCCGACACCGGTGAGACCACGGCTTGCGAGGAGATCACCGAGCGATGCGACCGTGAGCTTTCCGCACGAGTGCAGTCGCGAGGTGACCTCGGGCGAGCCGACCGCCTTCACCTGCGCGGGATCCGCGGGCTCGTACGGAACGTCGCCGGGAACGCCTGCCGGATCGTTCGAGTGGTTGTAGGTGTTGTCCGAACCGCCGCCAGCCGTCGCGTTCGGATCGCGCTGAGGTGTGCGGTCGCCGGAGCCGCCGCCGTTGGTGAGGCTGTCCTGGGTTCCGTCACACGCGCTGAGCGCCAGAGCGGAGAGGCTGATCAGGATGAGGATTGTTCGCTTCATGGTAGTTGCCATGCCTTCCTGTCAGAACTTGGTGAAGTCTTCGCTCTTGAAGACGTCGCGGATGGTTTCCTTGAACTTCATGCCGCCCGCCGTGAACTTGTCGACGAACGGCTGCGTGACGACGTTCGGAACGCTCGCGAGGTCGTTGACGATGTCACCGCGCGACATCGCGTAGTTCCAGACGCGGTTGACCGCGCAGCGCGGGATATCCGGATCGGCCGCCATTGCCGCGCCGAGCGAGGCCATGTCGGTGAGCGGCTTGCCGGCACGCCAGGCGAGACCCTCGCCCTCGGGCAGGTAGTCGATGCGCTGCGCGTTCGGCTCACCGGGGATCGGGACCTTGACCTGCGGGCCGTTACGGAGCGCGCCGTTCTCGTCCCAGTTCAGGAACAGCGGCGCGACGTGGTTCAGGTTCGCGTGGCAGTTGGCGCAGATGACCGCCTTCGTGTCGTGGAAGTCGACCTTGGCGTCGGGCTTGTTCTCCTTGCCCGTGATGCTCTTGAACGGCATCGCCGCGGTGTACGCGCCGGCGCCCATCGGAACCGCCGCCTCGCTCGAGAACTCCGCCGGGAACTTGTTGCAGACGAACGTCTCCTGGACGAAGCGCACGCGGCGGAAGGCCATGTTCGCGAAGTACTGCGCCTGGAGCCCAGGATCGGTGAGGACGCCGACGGTCGGACCGGCGACCGCGTTGTCCGGCGCACCGCACGGCGCCGGGGTGAACGTGTTCTGGTCGCCGTCGTAGGTGGGGCAGGTGTTTTCGGTCGCGGTGAGGAGCTCGGTGTACGAGCGGCCTTCGACCGTGACCTGCGCCGCGAAGTTCGGCGCGCCGTCCCTGTTGACGTTGTTCTGGACGTTGCCGACCTGACCGATGCGGAACGTGTCCTTCCAGAACTTGATCATCACGCGCGAGAACTCGGGCGCGGCGATCATCTCGTCGACCATCGCCTCGTACGCGGCCTTCTTCGCGTTGTCGTCGGCCGCGTTTTCGATGCGCTTGATCTGCTCCATCGTCGGGAGTCGATCGGCGAGCTTCAGGCTGGCCGTGCGGAGCGCCTCGCCGTAGTCGGCCTTCCGCTGATCGAGGATCTTGCGGATCTCCTCCTCCGGAGTGCTCCGTGATTGGCCGCCGCCATTGGGATCGTTGGCGCCCGGGGTGTCGGTGCCGTCCGTCCCGTCGCGGCCGCCGTTCGGATCTTCGGCCGAGCCACATGCCGGGACGGCAACGGTGACCGCGATGAGCGCAGCAAGGGTCCACGCGGAGTTGGAAGCCCGCAGGGAGAGTCGCATCGTTCCCTTACCTTTCTTCATGACAATCCCGTTTCGTTGCAATCGACGAGCCAGCTCCGCCGTAGCGAAGCAGGTCGACTACCATCAGAAAAAGACGCCGGCGTTGTTCACGAACAGATCGCGCCAGCCCTGCGCGTTCGTGAGCTGCCCGCCGCCGTGGTTTCCGCCCGTGGGCTTCGTCACGATCAGGCTCTGACCGATGTTCGCCTGATTCAGCTTCCCGAGAACCTGCTGGCAGATCAGGCTGTTGTCGTTCTGCGCGAGGTTCATGTTGCCGATCGCGGCGTTGCCGTGGCAGTTCCCGTTCGAGCACGTCAGGTTGAAGCCGCCCGCCTGACCGCGCATCGCGGGCAGGACGTTCTGGACGAAGCCCTGCACGTTCTTGCACGTGGCGGCGGCCGCGATGACGGAGACCTTGCCCGGCTCGAGCTTCGTGAGCTCGATCCGGAGCTTGTCCTTCGCCATGTCGAAGGGACGCCAGCTCTCCGCAGAGAAGAGCACCGAGCCCGGCGAGAGCGAGGTCTCCGTGCCGCCCGGCACCGTCTGATCGGAGTTCGAGAAGCTGTCAGCCGGATCGGCGACGTCGGTCGAGCCGTCTTCCTTCGGCTCGGCGAGCACGCGGACGAAGCGCGGCTGGAGGACGTGCACGTCCTGCCCGGCCGGCGCGACGAGGATGATCTTCGTGAGCGAGAGCATCGAGCCGACCATCGCGGCGTCGAACTTGAGGTGAACGCCGGTCAGCCCGCCCACGCATGCAGGCGACAGATCGATGTCGTTCGCGCCCGCGACGATCGTGGTCGGCGGCGTCGTCGGGAGCTTCTGGCTCTGGATGGCGACCGCCTCGGCCTCGAGCCACGCGACGACCTTCTTCTCGAACTCGGGATCCTGGCTCACGGCCGGACCTGCGTGCGGGCCCTTCGTGAGGAGCGCGCTGCTGTAGACGTCGCGGACGACGATGCCCGGGTGTGCCTTGATCGACTTGTAGACGTCAGGCCCCGCGAGGAACGTCGGCGGCGGCGGCGTGTACGCGCCCGTGTCGTGGCAGCTCTTCCCGCAGTTCTTCTGCAGGTCCGCCTCGACGTCGCGGAACGCGGTCTCCTCGGGCGAGAGCCGGTTCGGGTTGTTCGGATCGTTCGGATCGTTCGGATCTCCCGAGCCGCCGCTGCTGCTCGATGCGCCCGAGCTCCCGCCTCGACGAGGCTGCAGCGAGTCCGCGGGATCGTCACACCCAACGGCGAGGGCCGACGCGATCGCGATGGCGACTCCGACGGTCAGCGCTCGACCAAACAAGCCGGTCATGGTGGCTCCTGGAAGCACGAGTGACGCCAAGCTCCGGACAATCGGAACTCCACCGGAAATGCTATCGCAGCGGAACGGTGGATCGAGCGCACATCAGAACGCGGCGGTTGGGAAGAAGGCTGCTCGACGAGCGTGGTCGGTCGTGAAGGACTCGCGAGTTACCGGGAAGCTGCTGGTTCGCCCGACCTCCGCACCGCCGAGGACCGCGCTAGCCGGGTCTCTCGAGGCTCCTCTGGATCCTCACCGTCCCCTGGGGGCGCTCGCCTACGTGCATAGGGGCTCGAGCCACCGGTTTTTCGAGTTGTCTCGGCTGCAACGGGGGCGAGGTCAGACAGTGTCAGGTGAGGCGAATACACATCGGTTTCGCGGACCTGGGGCGATTAAATATCGTCGTAATTTTTCAAGGTGGCGCGACGGAGACGTGAAGGTCCGGCCATAATGGGTCCTGTGAGTGTTGTGGATGCCGTCCCGATCGATACGGTCGTCGACGAACGTGCGGATTGCTCCGACCGCGCTCACGCGGAGGCACTCCTCTCGTCGGCGCTCGCGGCTGCCCGGGGACCGCGGCATTCGTCGAGCAAGGAGGCGCACTGGCGGCTGACGATGAGCGTCGCCGCCGCCGCGCCGGGCATCAAGTCGGCGGACGCACAGATCAAGGACGACGGCGGGCGGGTCATCGCCGAGCGATCGGTCAGCGATCGCACGACCGGGAGCTGTGTTGCGCTCGTCCGTGCCGTTGGCGCGTGGGCGCAGATTGTCCTCGACGACGAGCTCGTGCGCGAGCACGAGGAGGCCGAGCGCCAGGAGCGCGCGGAGCGCGCGTCCGCCGAATCGTCGCGCGAGGGCCGTCCGATCCGCGCCACGACGGCCGGCGCACCGGTCGATGCCGACGAGGGCCCG
>JAEXCN010000363.1 GCA_023402175.1 Pseudomonadota bacterium
TCATGCAGCCGAGCTCATGAAGACCCGGAAGATCGGCTTTCTCCCAGTCTGCAGTGACGAGCGGAAGGTCGTCGGTGTCATCACCGATCGCGACATCGCCGTCCGCTGCGTCGCCGAGGACCGGCCGACCTCGACCGCCGTGCGCGAGGTGATGACCCGCGAGATCGTCGCCTGCCGCCCGGAAGAGGACATCGCGGCGGCAGCGCACGCGATGGCGCGCCATCACCGGAGCCGTATCGTCTGCCTCGGTCCGCATCAGTACCTCCTCGGCGTGATCAGCCTCTCGGACCTGCCCCGCGTCGACGTCGAGGAGGCCGAGACCGTCCTCGAGCAGGTCAGCGAACGCGAGTCGCCGCCACCTCGATGGGGTCATCGCTGACCGAGCCGGCGGAGCCAGCGATTCATTCGATCTCGACGAACGTGCGGAGCGGCGCGCCGGTCACGTCGAGCCGATCCACGTGGCAGCGCTTGCCGACACGATGCAGCCGGAGCGAGACGCGCGAGCGCCCCACGCGCAAGCGGTCGATCTCGACGTGGTTCATCGAGGCCGGCATCTTCGGGTTGCGGACGAGCAGTCGCTGCCCCGGACCGTCGATGTCGATGCCGAGCACGGCCTGGAGCAGCAAGAACGGCGCAGCCGCCGCCCATGCCTGCGGGCTGCACGCCACCGGGTAGCGCACGAGCATCCGATCGTGCGTCGTACCGCAGTAGAGCTCCGGAAGACGGCGGCTCGTGAACTGCCCCATCGCTGCGACGAGCGCTTCGAAGACGGAGCACGCCTGGTCCATGAGGTCGTAGTTGGCGAACCCCTTCGCGATGAGGGCGTTGTCGTGCGGCCAGATCGTCCCGTTGTGATAGCTGAGCGGGTTGTAGACCGGCTGACCTGCTGCGAGCGTGCGGATCCCGAACTCCGAGAGCGACTCCGGCGAGACGAGCAGCTGCGCCGTCGCGCGGGCGCGCCCGAGCGACGGCACGCGTGACCAGAGGAGGTGTCCGACGTTCGAGACGATCGTCGGCAGCGGCTCGCCGTTCCCGTCGAGCGCGAACGCGTAGCGGCCCAGCTCCGGAAGCCAGAACGCGCTGTCGACCATCGCGCTCATGCGCCGGTAGCGTTCCTCGTACGCGCGCGCGTGATCGCTCTCCCCCATCGCGGCGAGGAGCTCTGCGCCGCGACGATACGCGTCGACGCAATACCCCTGCACCTCGACCAGCGCGATGGGCGGTGTGGCGCGTCGCCCGTCGGGGAAAGACACCCCGTTCCTGGAGTCCTTCCAGCCCTGGTTGTCGAGGCCGCGTGGGCTCCGGCGCTCGTACGCGACGGGCCGCGCTCCCTGATCGCTCCGCCGATCGATCCAGGCGAGCGCGGCGAGCACCGGAGCCTTCAGCTCCGACAAGAGCGTCGTGTCGCCGGTCACCTCGTACGTTGCATGAGCGACGATGACGAAGAGCGGTGTGGCGTCGATCGTCCCGTAATACGGCCGCTGCGGGATCTCGCCGGACGCCGCCATCTCCCCGAAGCGCAGCTCGTGGAAGATCTTCCCGGGCTCCTCCTCCGTGAACTCGTCGAACGTCTTGCCTTGCCACGCCGCGAGCGCCCGCAACGAGGTCCGCGCGAGCTCCGGGTTCACGGTGAGCGCCTCGTATGCAGAGAGCACCGTGTCGCGCCCGAACGGGCAGCAGAACCACGGGATGCCCGCGGCGAGCACCTGCTCTCCCCGCATCGCGATCGACAGGGCGCGGAGGTCCTTCGTCGACTGCTCGATCACGTTCTGGATGACGAGGTTGTCGCAATGGAAGCGCGTGCATTCTTCGATGAATCGCTCCGCCTCCTCGCGCGCGGCGCGGACGCGCGTCTCGTATTCGTGCCCCCCGCGGCAGACGCGCGGAGCGGTCGTCGGCGCGATGCACACGTCAATCGAGGTCGCGCCGCCAGCCTCGAGCGACAGCACGAAGGTCGCGCGCTCCGCGGTGAGGCGTGTCGGTGGCGGCGAGAACGACAGTCGCGTGACGTACGTCTTGCCGTCGACGCCGTCGTAAGAGACGTCGACGGAGGTGTCGGAGACGATCGGCGGCTGCGCCGTTCCACGTCGACTGCGCTTCGCCCCGCGGATCTCGAACACGTCGGCGAAGTCGGCGGCGAAGTCGAGGGCGAGCTCGAGGTCGACACGCTTCTGGAGGTAGTTCACGACCTCGATCTGCTCGCGGAACACCGCGTCCACAGCCTGCCGGCGACGGATGTGGAGGTAGTTCTGCGGGTCGTCGAGAAACTCGTCGTCGCCGAGGCCGGACACCATCAGGTCGACGCGGTTTTCGGCCGCGTCAAACGCGCTCGCCGAGAGATGGACGAGCACGAGCTCGTCCGCGTTCCCTGCTCTGCCGGCTTGCACGTTCGGGCGGCCGCGCAGCGAGAGCGCGTAATACGAGAGGTGCCGCGTGTCGTCCGCGAGCAGCCCGAGCTCACGCGCACCCGCTGGCGTAACGTCTCCGTTCCGGTTCGTGACGATGAAGTGGGTGCCGTGCGCGCGAACGAGCGTCTCGACATCGCCGGCCGACGTCAAAACGAGCGGCGTACCTTCATCGAGAACCTGCTGTGACGAGCGCATCGTCTGCTCCAGCAGCCAACGTGTATCGCGCCCGCGTCGCGCTCCAGTGGTCGATCGCATTCGTGTACAGAGCCGCGTACTCGCGCGCCATTCTTGCCGCGCTCCAGCGCTCGCGAGCGCGAGCACGACAGGCCTTACGGTCGATTCCGGCGACGTCGCGCATGCGGCGGGACATCTCGTCGACCGTGTGGACGAGGAAGCCGGTGACCCCGTCCTCGACCACCTCCGGTGCAGCGCCGCACGCGTAGGCGATCACAGGGGTCCCCACGAGCATCGATTCGATCATCACGAGCCCGAACGGCTCCTCCCACTGGATGGGGAACAGGAGCGCGCGCGAGGTCGACAGCACCTCGACCTTGCGACGTTCGTCGACCTCGCCCACCCACGAGATGGCGCCGCCGATCGCGGGCGCGACCTGGCGCGCGAAGTAGGACCGGTGCGGAGCTTGCGGCTCGCCGGCGAGCACGAGCGGGACGCGCATGCGCTGCGCGGCTTGGATCGCCAGGTGCGGCCCCTTCTCGGGCGCGAGGCGACCGAGGAAAGCGAAGCGACGGCCACCTTTCCCGAGCGGATACCGCTCCGGATCGAGCCCGTGGTGGATGACCGCGCGGAACGGGACCTCCCACGCGAGCTCCTCCTGCCGCCGCGAGATCGCGACGTACGCGACCTCCGGATACGCCGCGTAGTGCGCGAGGAGCGAGGCATCACGCTCGTGGTGCAAGGTCGCAACCGTCGGGACCGGGACGAAGCGCGTGAACGGGACGGCCTCGGGCGCGTTCACGTGGACGACATCGAAGTCGTCCGTAGCGGCGATCTGCGACCACGCCGCTGTCGCATGGCGAAGCTCGGCGAGGCGGTCGACGGGCCAGATCGCATGAGCGAAGAGCGCCGCGTGTGCCCCAACGCATGTGGAGTCGCCGGTCGCGAAGACGGTCGGACGATGGCCGAGAGCCAGGAGCTCGCGCGAGAGCTCCGCGACCATGAGCTCCGTCCCTCCGTACCCAATCGGAGGCGTCGCGAGGGCGCACGTCGACACGAGCGCGACGCGGAGCGATCGCTTCGAGCTGACGCTGTATGCCATTCGGATGTGCCTGCTCTCGCGCCTCGATGGCGGCCGGCCGTGTGCACGCGATACGCCACGTGCGCGCACGCCGAGGAGAGCGTCGCCCGCAGGGGATCTGGGCGTGCGGCCGGGACCGAAGCGCCACGATGGTGTGGTTCGGTTTGGTCACCCGCGCCGGGGTCGCGTTCACAGCGAGGCAACGGGCAGCGGCTCAGCTCGATGGGCACTGATCCGGGGACCACTGATCCGAGGATCCTGCGGCGTGAGACCACGTTGAACTCCAAAGCCGTAGTGACATCCTTAGTAGGCGGTGAAGTGCAGGCCGAGGAGTGAACGGCGTGGTGACGGACTCGGCTCGCGTCGGAGCGGCGTGAGCTCCGGCTCGCGTCCACGCTTCGATGTTCCGGTCGTCCTGATCGTCGACGACAGCGAAGACAATCGAGAGCTGTTCGCGATGTGCCTCGAGCGACTCGGTTACAGGATCGAGCTTGCAGTCGACGGCGTCGACGGCCTCGAGCGCGCACGCAGCACGTTCCCGGATGTCATCCTGATGGACCTCGCGATGCCGAACATGGACGGCTTCGAGGCGACGCGCCAGATCCGCCAGGATCCCGATCTTCGCTCGACGCACATCATCGCGGTCACGGCCTTCAGTGATTTGGTGAACACGCAACGGGCACTCGCCGCGGGGTGCAACGCGATCCTCGCGAAGCCTTGTCCGCCGGACGTCCTCACCGCGTGTGTCGAGAACGCCGTCGAAGGCTCACGCGCGCGTGGGCGAGCGCGCGACGCCGGCTGACGGAACGAGACGCCTGAACGAACGGCGCGTGAGGACGGCGCGTGATTGGCCGCGTTGAGGCAGAGCTGCAGTTCCGCCGCTACGGACGTGGCGCCGCGCTACGGACCAACTCTGACCACGCCTGTCCCAGTGGTGCGAGCGCACGCACGCACGGAGCACGTGAACGAGCGCGCATCGCGGGACGGTCGCGCGGATCGTTGCGTCTTTCGCAGCCGCCGCTGGGGCACAGGCGCGCGTCGCGACATGCAAGTGCGGCTGGCGCGTCGCTTGCTGTTGGACCCTACCGTGAAGTCGAAGCTCGACGAGTTGACGAAGGAAGCTCAGGAAGGCGCGGCCCGCGCGCGCGAGCTTCGCACACGCCTCGAGGAGGCGACCGCGACGGTGGACGGTCTCGTGGTCGAGGCGCGCTCGACACTGAAGCGCGCCGTCGAGTTCCTCGAGCGTGAGGGGCTCCGCGCAAACAACAGCGGCACGCACGAGCGCGTTTCCTCGGATCGACAGCTTCGTCGCGCGGACGCCGAGGGCGGCAAGAGCCGTGACCGTGAACGCAAGCGCGACGGAACCACTCCGCGAAAGTGAGGCGGAAGAGGCTCACGCGAGGCGCCGTCGTGTCCGGTCTTCGCCATGTCGAGATGCGGACGCGCCCGTGAATCCGAGGGCAACGCAGCGCGTCGACGTCGGCCCATGTCTTGCTCACGAGATGCGAACACAGCGCTCTGTTTCCTGGCCCGCAGGCCGCGGATGACGAGGGCCTCGATGGGGAATCATGACCAACGCCGCCGTCGCCTCGAGGACGCGCGTGCTCGTCGTGGCCGATGACGTCGAAGCGCTCGCGACGTGCGAATCGACGCTTCGATCGGCCGGCCACGACGTCATCGTGGTCAACACGTTCGAACAAGCCTGCCGCTGGGTGCATGACGAGAAGCCCGATCTCGTCGTGCTCGGCGGCCCGCTCGGCGGCAGCGTGATCGATCTGCTTCGTCGCTCGCGCGGGAAGGCGCTGATCGAGAACGTTCCCGTCGTCATCGTCGGCGGGTGTTCGAGCTCGCACGAGGTGCAGCAACGCTCGCCCGAGAGCACGAAGGGCTCCGTCATCGAGCATTGCTCGCTGGACTCCCTCGGGTCGTGCGCCGCGCGCATCCTCCGCCGAGGCGAACCGCGACGAACGACGCGCATGCTCGGCTCCGCGGCGCACGGCGCCTCGGACCCCTCGCCCCGACCGCCGCTCGCGCTCGTCTATCCGAACGCCCCGGCGCAGGCGCTTTCGCTGGTCCCCGAGCACGAGGGCGAGCTCCACGCCCGCTGCCAGCTGTGCCTCCGTGGATCCCCACCGCTCGGCAGCCGCGCGGGCGAGGCCGAGGAGCGCGTCGTCGCGCTCGGATGGGAGGCCCGCGCCGACGGCTGGGATTGCCCCGTCTGCATCGAGCGGTCGAAGACGATGCGCCCGAAGCGCCCCGTCCTCCGGCGACGCTCCGCCACGGAGCCGCTCGCCCCCCTGCCGGCATCCGAACGCGCCCGCCGCGGACGCTGAGCTTCCGCGACCAAGCCACAAAAACCGAAAGGTCCCGGAGGAGCTCATCCTCTCAGGACCAGTCGGGGCGAGAGGATTCGAACCTCCGACCCCTAGACCCCCAGTCTAGTGCGCTAACCAGGCTGCGCTACGCCCCGGGCCACTGCGCCGCTGCACAGTGCCGGGCACCCTAGTCGTCACGCTCGGGCCTCGCAAGCGAGAATTGCACGATGGAGATCGAGCTCAGGCTCAGGCTGGGCTTCACCCTCGCGAAGAGGCAGCGTCGCCCTGCCCATACGTCGACGTCGATCTCGGCCCGAGCCGATCGCAGAGCGCGTCGACATCGACTGGAGCGCCACCGCCGAGCCACGCCCGCAGCCTCCGCACCGCGGCCGAGACACGAGGCATGCTCGTGCGAACGCGTACGGCGGCCCCCGCGATGGCGGCCGCCCGTCGCATGGCCTCGACGATGTCGGTCCGGATCATCGGGACGACGATGGTCGCGCCGTACAGGTCGCTCCGGAACAGAGCCAGCCGGATCGCCGACGTCAGAGCGCTGCGCGTGGCGAGCTCCACTTCGCGACCGCGTGGAAGCCAGACGGAGCGCGCCGTGTGGAGGTTCGTCGCGTCGGCAAGCTCGTCGAGCAACGGAGCGCAGCGGACGATCGTGTACGGTACGCCGTCCCTCTCGAGCACACGCTGCTCTTCTTCCCGCGTGTTCGCCGCTGCCACGACGACGATGACACGCTCCACGCTCGGTGCGTGTGCGGCTCGAACGACGTCGCGTATTCGATCTGCGTTCGAGAAGTCGGCGGCGGAGTCGAGCAACCGCGGCTCTGGCACGTACACGATCGCGCGGCATCCGCGAGCCAGGTTGAAGAGGTCACCCGCCGCTCTCGATGGATCGACGATGCGAGCAGGCTCGTGGATGCTCTCGGCGGCTTCCCTGGCTGCCACCGCGACGTGACCGGCCGAACAGAGAACGAGGATCATCGAAGGTCGCCTCCTCGGGACGGCAGCGCGTCCCGGTCGCGCGAGCGCGCGCCGCTCGCGATTGAGCGTCGAACAGCGCCTGGATCAGACGTGCGTCGCGACTCCACGTGACCGGGGAGCGTCGGTCTCCATCATCCGACGGCACTCGTCCGCGCAATCGCGGCAGGCCTCGGCGCACGCGCGACAGTGCTCCATCTCGTGCTCGTCGCATTCGGCAGCGCAGGCTTCGCACGCCTCGGCGCACGCGCCCGCGATCGCCTGACTGTAGGCGCTTCCTCTCGCGAGAAAGGCTGCGAGTAGGCGGCAGAGGTCCGCGCAGTCCCGGTCGAGGCGAATACACTCGACGAGCGCTTCGACGTCGTCTTCGTCGAGGCAGGCGTCCGCGCAGTACTCACATGCCTCCGCGCATTCGTTGCATGCCTCGATGCAGCTCGCGATGCGTTCCTGGTCCATAAGTGACCTCCCTCCGTGGCCAACGCTCGCGATGCACTGCATGTACCGGGTCGCAGCTGAAGCACTCCGTTTCGCATCCCTCCCGCGGGCAGCGATCATGGGACCTTGCAACTTTCGACCGACGGCCGCGATGACGCTGCTTCCTCGCAGCGACCTGCGCTTCGTGCGCCCGTGCGGGCAAGCCGCGCGAAGCTCCGATGCGCGCACGTCCGTTCGCAGGGCTCTGCGCTTCACGATCGACGCAACCGAGCGGCGCCTCAGCGCTTGCGCCCGAGCGCCTTGCCGTCGCCGTCCGTGTCGATCCAGATCGGCGCCGACATCGCCCACGGGGAGATCTCGGCATCGTCGCCGGACAGTACCGGTCGCATCGGACGCGATCCGCTGACGATGACGACGAAGGCATCGTCTTCTTTCGGTCGCACGGAGAGCGACGCCTCCGCGACGAGCGCTCCGGCGGAGGTCTTCTTCGGGCTCAGCACCACCGAAGCGGCAGTGGAACCGCTCCGCGCGAGCCGGACCTCCGCCTTGTCGACGACGATCCACGGCGCGGTCGTCACCGTGACCTTCACGTCCACGGCGCCGGCCTTCGGGCTCGTCACACCACCGATTCCTGCGCCGTTCGCAAGGACGGCAAGGAAGGGGCCGTTCGAGAGCACGACGTCGCGCGTTTCGCGGATGGCGCTCACCAGGTCTCGCGACCGCGCTTCGTCCCAGCTTGCGATCGCAGAGGCTGGCTGCGTCCCTTGGCCGATGCGCACGAACGTACGGGGATACCCCGGCTCCTCACCCACGATGCCGTGCGTGTCCGTGTCCGCGATGGGCGTGACCGGATGGCTCGTGCGGAGCAGCGCGAAGAAGTCCTCGAGCACCTTGCTTCGATGCGCGACGACGCGGCCGTTCCAGACCTCGAGCGCATCGAACGACGCGTCGTATCCGGCGCCGACGCCGATGCCGGTCTTCGGATCGAACCCGAGCTGATCGAAGTAGCCGTTCGTGCCGGAGCGCGGATGGTTGATCTGGAGCACGTGCGGGCCGCCCGGAAGCGCACGTGCATCGGCGAAGACATCGGCAGCGAGGCGATCGCGGACAGCAGGCGCGCCGTTGCGAGGTTTGTCCGGCTGCGGCGCGACCGGGAACACGTTCGCGTGGCCGAACGGCTTCTTGCTCGCGTCGCTCGTCAGCTCGTCGCCTGCGATCTGGACGAGCCACGGCGAGAGCCCGAGCTCCTTCACGACGGGGCCCAGGTCCGCGATGGCATTGTGCTCGGACGCCACCGCGACCTCGACGCCCTCGGCAGCGTTGGCGAGCACGCGATCGCGGGTCGCCACGGGCGCGTCGGCGCTGAGGATCGAGTGCTGGTGGAAGTCTGCCGAGACGTAGCCCTTCGTCTCGACGACGCGATGGAGCGCAAACGGAGGCGGCGCCGCCCCGGGGACCACGATCTCGACCGCGGCCAGATCGTACGCCGGCCCACGCGAAGCGGTCACGCGGTAGCGTCCGTGCGGAAGCGGCACGTTGACGGTCTCGGACGGCCTCAGCGTCACCACGTTCTTCGCGAGCCCGGCGACGTGGGGTGGACCGGTATCGGGCGTGGCGGTGCCGCCGAGGCCTTCGATCGTGAGCTTGCACGGCAGCGGCGCCGCCTCGCCCTTCGTGCCGGCCGGAGACTCCTCGATGCACGGCCCGAGCGCGACCGCACCAGGCTCGGTGACGACGAGTGTCGCCCGCGCGGACATCCCCTTCTTCACCTCGACGGGGATCTTTCTTCCGTCACCGCGTCGTCCCGCGCTCGGCGCGTACGAGACGAGGTACTTGCCCGCCGGCACGTCGCCGCCGAGGGCGTCGCCGTCGTCCGGCGCGACGATCGTCATCAGGTCCGGCGCGGCGTCGGTCCCGAGGACGACCTTTGCTCCACGCGGCACCTTCACCGGAGCGCCCTTCGCGTCGGTGAGCGCGAGCTCGATCGAGCCGACCTCGCCTCCCGAAGACATCGTGAGCTCGGAGATGATGCTCGCGACGTCCGGTCGCTGGCCGACGAGGAACACGCGCTCGTAGCTGATGCTCGCGCCGGGCTCGAGCTCGAGGTCTTTCTTCTGCTCCGTGTCGGTCCATGCGCCGCCGCTGATCGCCGCGATGTGACCGTCGGTCGACGTGATCGCATAGCTCGCGAAACGGCCCACTCCGCCGACGAACCGACCGCTCGAGGGCCCCTTGAAACCAGGGGCCTTGCCCGGCGCGAGCTTTTCGGCTCCACCCCACTGGATCGCGTCGCCGAGGCCGAGGCCCGTCACCTTCGACGCGCCCTCGTTGACGAGCGTGGTCCGGAGGAGGAGCGCGCGATCGGTCGGCCCGAGACGGTACTGCGTCACGACGCGGAGCGACGGGTCGTAGAGCTCCTTCCCACGTGACTCGACGATCGCTGTCCCGTCCGCCTCGACGCGGGTTTCGATCTGCGTGTACACGCCCTGGCGGGGGAACGTCCCGAAGTACGTGAAGAGCTGCCCGAGCTCGTCCTTCCGCGTCTTCGCGTCCGCCGCATCGATCACGTTCCCGCCCGACTCGGCGAAGCCGCTGCCGCCGCCGAGCCCGTCGATCACGAAGACGACCTCGTCGTTCTCGAGGATCCAGTCGCCCGGCTTGCCGGTCGCGTTCGGTCCGCCGAGCTCCTCGCCGCGCGCCATCGGGTGCACGCGCGAGCGCGCCGACGGATCTTTCGCCCGTCCGGATCGCTCCGGGACGACGTTCATGCGCTTCTCGGCGCCGGGGCTGACGAGGCCGTGTGGCGTGGGATCCGTCTTCTTCGGACAGCCGGCGATCGCGAGCCCGAGCGCGATCGACACGACGCCGCCACCGGCGCCCATCCACCGCCGGCTCGCCGGATTCGAGCGATGCGTCACGACGTGCGGAGCGATGCGAGGAAGCGCGCGAGCGCCTGCGCCTTCTGGACGAGGGTCACGATCTCGATCTGCTCGTCGGTCGTGTGGAACCCGATCCCTCGCGGACCGAGGCCGTCGATCGAGGCGATGCCCATCGCGCCCGACGTGCTCGCATCGGACCCGCCGCCGATGAGCCCGGCTTCGCCGAAGGCGAGCCCGGAAGCACGCGCGCACGCGCCATACGCGTCCATGAGCTTCGCGCTCGCATCGGTGCGCTCGAGCGGCAGGCGCGCGATCCCGCCCTGGAGCTCGATCGTCGACCCGGGCACCGCCGCCGAGCACTCCTCGGCTGCCTTCTTGATCGCCGCAATGAGCGCCTCCGCATCCGCACGCGACTCGAACCGCAGATCGAGCAGCGCCTCCGCGCGGTCCGGTACGGTGTTCTTGCTCGTACCACCGGTGACCTTGCCGACGTTGACCGTCACGCCTCGCGCATAGTCGGTCAGCCCCTGGACGCGATCGACGAGCTTCGCGAGCGCCCAGAGCGCGTTCACGCCTTCCTTGTGCGCGTTGCCGGCATGCGCGGCCTTGCCGTGGGCGACCACCGTCATCGCGCCGGTCCCCTTTCGGCGCGTGATCACGAGGTCGCCCTTTCGTCCTGCTTCGAAGACGAGCGCTCCCTGCGCTCCCTGGATCGCCTCGCGGATGATCGACTGCCCCTCGGGTGAGCCGACCTCCTCGTCCGCGACGATGACCACGCGCAGCCCCGGGAGCGACGAGAGCGCGCCCGCCGCAGCGAGCGCCTTCAACGCCCACGCGACGACGACGAGCCCGCCCTTCATGTCGAGCACGCCGGGCCCGCGCGCGAGGTCTCCGTCACGCTTGAAGCCCTCGAACATCCCCGGAGGAAAGACGGTGTCGAGGTGCCCGACGAGCGCGATCGGCGGCTCGCCCTGGTTCGTCCAGCTCGAGCTGACCACGAGGTGATCGGCGAACTTACCGCTGCTCGATTTCATGCGCGACGACTCGAGGCCCTCGAGCGCGAACAGCTCCTCGAGCACGTTCGCTACCGCGTTTCCTCCGTCGACGTTCTCGGTGAACGAGTTGATCGAGACGAGCTCGGCGAGCGCCGTCTCCATCGCCTTGCTCTGCTCGCTCAGCCACTTCGCTGCGTCGTCCGCTGCGCTCATCCGCGGGACTATAACTCCGCGATCCGCGTCTCCGTCAGGGCTCCGCCCTGCCGCAGGGGTAAAACGAGTTGCGTTCTGTTTTTACAGAATGCACAGTATTCGTAGGGACGCGCCTGAACCAAGCTCGAGAATCCGCATCGACCCAGCACCAGCCCAGGAGAAGACGATGGCCACGCTCCCCGTCGTGCCCGACGATCTCACCGATGCCGCGAAGAAGGACGCCGCCAAGCAGCGCGCCCTCTCCGGTGGAGGTGGCTACGACTGCGACGAGGCGCAGCTCGTCCGGGAGGCGTCGAAGCGCGGGCTGACCGAAGCGCGGCGGAACGCCGTCCGCGAGAAAGCGCTCGCGGAGATCCCCTGGTGGTACAG
>JAEXCN010000339.1 GCA_023402175.1 Pseudomonadota bacterium
CGCGTGACCGCGGCTCCGGCCGCAGGCACGGCGCTTGGAGCTGCGGCCGCGGTCGACGGCGGGGGAACTGCGGGAGCGGCGGGCGGCGGAGCTTCGCCGCCGCACGCAGCAGCGAGCACGAGCGCAACGACGGTGAACGAACGTAGAGCCTTCATCGGCGCGAAGAATGCCGAAGAGAAGGCCGGTTGGCCAGCGTCCGCGCGTGCCAGGCCGCGACTCTGCCGAGAGGAGGGCCACTCGACAGCGAGCCGCCTGCGAGTGCGATCGAGAGACCGCGCTGAGCTTCATCGGAATTGCCGACTTGCCTATCGCCGGCTCTGTGGAGGTTTGTTTCATGGATTGTGGATATCGAATGAGCCCGGCCGTGAGGGCGGGTCGGAACGCGCGCGGGAGGCGTCCTGCACCGTGAAAGTGGCCCGTGAAAGTGGCTCTTGAAGCGCGCGCCGACGGTCGTGTTCGATGCCCTGGGGGGCCGATGTCGAGACTCGAATGTGTCCGAGCAACTCTGGATTCGTGATTGCATTTGTTTCGATGTCGGAGTCTCGTGCGGACCAACGAAATGTCGGACGCGAGGCCGATCCCTTGTCGATCGGCGGCCCGCGGACGCTCGCAGCTTCACGAGGCAACGATGAATCACGCTCACAAGAGCCGCTTGGCCGTTTCTACGATCTTGATGTTCGCGCTCACCGCGTGTGGAGGGACGACGGGCGATTCGGAGCACCTCTTCGCGAGCGGCGCGCGTCCGGAGGATCCCGCGTCCGCGACCTCGCCGACCGATCCCGCCGCGGACCCGAACGGAACCGGCACCGGCCAGGCGCCCCAGGGCGTCGCCGGACCCGACGAAGACGCCGGTGTCGACGACGAGGAGAGCGATCCTTCCGAGGAGGAGGGAGACGACGATTCGACCAGCGCCGACGATCCCGCGGACGAGACGGATGGCGAGGATCCGACTACCGACGACGACACCGACGATACCGACGACACCGACGACACCGAGGATCCGACCGCCGACGAACCGGGCACGGGCTCCGCTCCGCCGGTCGTGATCATCGTCCACGACGATGACCATCACGGGCACAAGGGACCGCACAAGGGCGGGAAGAAGAAGAAAGGCCACAAGCCCGGAAAGAAGGGCCATCCCGACGGCAACCACGGCGGCAAGGACGGCCACCACGGCGGCAAGGACGGTCGTCCCGACGGCAACGGCGGCCGCCCCGACGGTCACCACGATGGCCCCGGCGCCGATGGGCCGAAGGGCCACGGCGGCGATCACGGCAAGGGCGACGGGAAGAAGGGCGGCAAGCCGAAGGGCAAAGACGGAAAGAAGGGCAAGCCCGGAAAGAACGGCGGGAAGGGCGGGAAGGGCGGCAAAGGCGGCAAGGGCAAGGGCAAGAAGTAGCCGCGCGAGGCATCGCGAGCCCTAGACCTTCCCGTCGACCTGCCGAGCGAGGGACGAGGCGCCGACGAGCGAGGGACGAGGCGTCGACGTGCCGAGCGAGGGACGAGGCCGAGCCGCCCCGCGTCCCTCCTCGGCATCGGAAGGTCTGGGTGCAGCCTGCGAGCTGTCGCGTGCGCTCAGCGCTTGCGCTGGGTCGACGAATGTTCGACGCGAGGCGTCTCCGCGGGCCCGGCGCCGCGTCGTCCGAGTCCCAACGTCTTGGCGATGAGCCGTGTGCGGCTGTCGACGCCGGCCTTGTCGAGCAGCGCGCTGATGTGGACTTCGACGGTGCGCTCCGAAGTCCGCAGGGTGTTGGCGATCTCCTTGTTCGAGAAGCCTTCGAGCACGAGGCGGAACACTCCTGCCTGACGTGTCGTGAGCCCCCACGCCGTGGACGTCGAAGCGAGGATGCCCTCGAGCGTGACGTCGATGGACTCGACGGTGACGAGGGCGTGGCGAGCACCGGAGACGAGGAAGGTCTCTCGGCAGATGCGAAGCGGCCCGAGCGAAGGCGCCGTGACCTCCCAGCGCCCGGGCGGGCTCGGGCGGCTCGCGTCCCCTGCGTGGAGGAAGGTCTGGAGGAGCTCCTCGTGTGAAGCGAGGATGGCGCGGGCTCGGGCGTTCGTCAGGACCATGCGCCCATCGCGGCCCACGACGAAGACCGCTGCGTTGACGACGTCGAGGAGCACCTCGAGGACGGCAGCGGAGAGAGCGCGGTCGTCCTCCCGGCCCGACGCGGGCCCGGAAGCTTCGAGCCATCGCCGGAGCGCGTCGTCGTCGATCGCTCCCGCGCCCGCGCTCAGCGCCTCCGATGTGGCGCTCCGGTCTTCGCTTGCTCGCATCTTCGTCCGACCCCCCATGTGGAGAACCTGCGAACGCGTTGGCATTCGCCTCGAGGGCGTTCTGGCCCCCCCGTTTCTTCGCAAGGGATGTGCCGCCGAGGGCCGCGAGGGCAGGAGCGAGCCGTCCTCGTCCGTGGCGACCGAAATCGAGGCGCTTTCTACGGGCGAGGACAGGTCACCTCACCCCCGCCGAGGGGGGGGGCCGAGGGCATGAATGCGATCGCGTTCCGAGAAGCAGATCGCCGCCGCGAGCCGCGAGGCCGCGAGGCCGCGAGGCCGCGAGAGCGGCGGCCTCGCGGTTCTGTTCTGTACGTGTCGGGTAGTTCGCGATAGAAGTGTTTCTTGGGCAACCAGTGACCAGAGGTCGGCCGAGGGCGCGCCTGCTCCGAGCGCATGCATCATCCACGACCGGCTTCGCGGCAACTCCCCCGTTCCGAGGGCTTCGACAGGCTGTGACTGAATGAGGGGTGAGTCGCCGGAGATTGCCATCGTCGGGGCAGGAATCGCCGGGCTCACGGCAGCGATCGCACTAGAACGAGAGGGGTTCCGGACGCGCGTCTTCGAGCAGTCCCCCGTGCTACGCGCGGGCGGCGGTGCGCTCATCTTGTGGTGCAATGCGCTGAAGGCGCTCGACCGTGTCGGGCTGCGTCGCGTCCTCTGCGAAGCGCCCACCGCACAAGAGGTCGAGACATCCGAGTTCCGGAATCACGCGGGCGACTTCCTCACGAGCATCCCCGTCGGAGACCTGGGGCGTCATCACGATGCCGAGACGATCGTCGTCTCTCGACGCGACCTCCTGGAGACGCTCCTCGCGAACGTTCCGCGGACGAGCGAAGTCGTGTTCGATGTTCGCCTCCGGGCGATCGATCAGGACGCTGATTCGGTCGTGGCGACGTTTTCGGACGGCAGCGTGCGCCGCTTCTCGGCGCTGATCGGCGCGGACGGCATCAACTCCACGGTCCGGGGCCTGCTCGGCATCGACGCGGGGCTCCGCCACACGAACCAAGATCTCTGGGTCGGGACCACGCGTTCTCCGCATGACGATCTGATCCCGGGACACAACGTTGCGACCGTCGGTGCTGGATACCGTTTCTGGCACACCTTGCTCGGCGACGGTCGGGTGTTCTGGTACGCCGCCGTCCCAACGGCTGGCCGTCACGTTCCTCCCGCGAAGGTCTCCGACCTCGCCAAG
Organism: Pseudomonadota bacterium; assembly: GCA_023402175.1. Taxonomy (GTDB): domain Bacteria; phylum Myxococcota_A; class Polyangia; order Polyangiales; family Polyangiaceae; genus Labilithrix. The sequence goes on from JAEXCN010000339.1 coordinate 3,473, forward strand.
TTGTTCGCTCGTTGGCACGAGCCGATCCCAGCGATTCTGCGGGCGACCGAGGATGATGATGTGGTGCGCTCGCCAATGCGCGATCGCGCCCCGACCCTTCCGTGGGGCTCAGGGCGCGTCACGCTGATGGGGGATGCGGCGCACTCCATGACGCCCGACATCGGCCAAGGGGCGTGTCAGGCGATGGAGAGCGCGGTCGTCCTTGCATCGCGACTACGAGGTGCGTCGGATCTTCCACGCGCATTGAGGTCCTACGAACGCGACCGGTTCGGCCGTACGGCGGACATCAATCGGATGTCGTGGTTGGTGGCGCACTCGAGCTCGGTTGCAGAGCCGACGCTCTGCTCCCTTCGCGATGCAGCCATGCGCATCGGATTGCGCGCGGCGGTGATGTCCCAGCTGGATTGGCTCTTCGCTGGCCCATGACGGCGATATCGGGAGAGCTCCAGGCCTCGTCCGTGCACAGGGAGAGTGAGGCCGTCCTCGCCAGGGTCGAGCGCTCGCTCGCCGCGTATCGCCGACCCGTCGCGGAGGAGCTCGTTCGGATCATTCCCGACGACCCCAAGTTGCGCGATGCGCTCTACGACCCGATCCGAGAGCACGCGTTACGACCCGGCAAGGGGCTCCGCCCCGCGATCTGCATCGCGACGTGCCGTGCATTGGGCGGCGGGCTCGAGGCAGCGCTCCCCACCGCGGCAGTGCTCGAGATGTTCCACAACGCATTCCTCGTCCACGACGACATCGAGGATGGCTCACTCCTTCGTCGCGATGGGCCGACGATGCACGCCGTGTACGGGACGGCCATCGCGGTCAACGCCGGAGACGCGATGCTCGCTCTCGCGCTGCGGCCGCTCCTCGAGAACACCCGCGTGATTGGGCTCGGCAAAGCGCTGCGCGTCCTCGAGACAGTCGCCGAGATGGTTCAGGAGGCTGCGGAGGGGCAAGCGCTCGAGCTCGACTGGATTCGGCACGGCAGCGCGGCGATCGAAGAAGCGGATTATGTGACGGTCGTAGAAAAGAAAACGGCCAGCTACAGCTTCGTCGCGCCAGCCATTCTCGGCGCGATCATCGCTGGTGCTCCGCGCGAGTGCATCGACCTGCTCGGTCGGTTCGCTCGCCGTCTCGGCGTTGCGTTTCAGATCCGGGACGACGTCCTGAACCTTCGCGCTGGGGACCGCTGGGGGAAGGATTCGATGGACGACCTCTGGGAGGGGAAGCGCACGCTCGTCTTGGCGCACGCGGTCCGGAGCGCAACGTCCGTGGAACGCGCGCGGGCGACACAGATCCTGCTTCGGCCGCGTCCGACACCGCGCGCGATGGCGCTTGCGAAGGTGATCGCGGATCTGGAGCACGCGGCGCAAGCAGCACCAGAAGTCCGAACGACAATCGAGGCGGCGGTGAGCACGTTACGCGACAGCGCCGACGGCAAGAATGTCGACGATGTTGCCTTCTTGATGGAGCTGATAGATCGCGCGGGAAGCCTCGACTACGCTGACGGAGTCGCGGAGCGCATGGCCGCCGAGGCCGCCGCTGCGCTCGCAGACTGCACCAAGTGGCTTGGACCCTCCGTTCACGCGGCGTTCCTCTCCGATCTCGTCGAATACGTACGCCAACGGGACCACTAACTGTCGGGCAATGCATGTCGAAGCAAGGCAAGAGAGACCACGACGACGAACCGAAGCAGCCGCCGGATCTGTTCGATGAGCTTCGCAAGCTATCGCTGCGAGCATCGGCGGACCTGCTTTCGTTCAAGAGCCGCTTGAACGAGATTGGCGATCAATTCGACGGCACACCTCTTGCCGGAGGCGAGGGAAGCGGGATTTCGAATCGACCACGCCCCGAGCCCGGCGAGCTCGTCTACCAGGTCGCCCGGATGCAGCTGGATCTGGCGAATCACTTGCTCTCGCTCGGCAATCAGCATGCGGAGCTCTGGGTCGATCGCGCCCGTCGCTTTGCGACAGTAGTTTCGAAGCCGGAGCGCCGAGCTCCCGTGCGGCTCACGGCACAGCCCAACCCGGAGGAGAGCGGCGTCACGTGGTCTCCCCTTCACGTGTACAACGCGCGACGTGAGACCGTGACGCTTCGCGTGCGTGCTCTCGGGTGGCTAGGGCCTTCCGGGCCGATCATGATGGAGCCGCCGACTCTGCACGTCGAGCCCGCGACGATGCCGCCCCGGTCGAACATCAAGGCGGCCATCGTCTTGGATGAAATTCCTCCGCACCTGGATGGCGGCGATCACTTGATCGAGGCGGAAGTGGAGCTGGACAACACGCCCATCGGCCGCCTTGCGCTCACGTTGCGTCTCAGCACAGATACATGAATCCGAGTGACGAACGTGCTCCGGATATCGTCATCCCGGAGGAGACCATTCCCGATACCACCGACGGCGCCGACGTCGCGCGCGTCATCGATACGCTGCAGCTCGTCGTCCTGAAGCACCCGGTTGCTGCGCAGGCGGCGTATCGTGCCTTCGTGGCCGAAGGCCGGCGCTTCGCTGCGACGGAAGAAGGCCGTTCGTGGCACGCTCGACTCGAGCGCTCGCCCGAGATGCAGCGACTTCGATCGCTCTGGGAAGCAGCAACGTTCAACGTGCTTCGCGCGGATGAAACATCGGCGTTGCCCGGACCCTTCATCGATCTGATAGCGCAGGTCGTCAGCCGCGCCGACGTGGAGCACCTCACTGCCGCGTATGCGGATCCAGGCGTCGCCACCGATCCCCGGTCGAGGGCGTGAGCCCGGTGAGCTCCATGTCCTCCGACGTCGGCCGCGACGATCCGCTCGTCGCGCTCTTGCTCGGGGTCGTTTCGTTCTCGGCACGCGTGCGCAGCCTCGTGGAGGCCGGGTCTCCCGTCGAAGGCGACCTCGGCGAGGGCGGTTCCGGCTCGGGCAGCAGTACCGCAGACGCCTACTTCTTGCTCGGCGTGCTCTCGGTCGGTGGGCAGCTCGAGCGCGTCCTCGCCGAATGGGCCAGCGCCGGTCCAGCCGAAGCGCCGCTCCCGACCTCCGCACCCGTCACGCGAGGGTCATTGCTCCGATGACCATGCCGGTGGCCGATGGCGCGTATGCGCGGTCTGCGGACCGTCTCGGCTACATTCGATTCCTCCCAGCGACTCATCATTCGGATCGCGTCCACGTCGAGTGGTTCCATTTCGTGATCCACGCAGGTGAGCTCGACGTGCTCGTGAACTTCAGCCTGTCCGCCCATGGGCACGCTGCCCCGGTCGGGCATGTCGTGCTCCTTGCCCGGCGCCGAGACGGATCTCCGCAGCCTTGGGGCGGCGACATCCACCGTGTCGGGGCGGGAGACATCAGCGTGGGCACCGGGCGGATCCGCCTCGAGATGGGCGACGCGTCGTTGAGCTTCGACGGCGCGTTCCGAGCTCGGGCGAGGTGTCGCCGCGCCCCGCTCGCCGTCGACCTGCGGATCGTTCCGCAAAGCTTCGCGTGTCTCGCCCATCACCTTTCTCCCGGCGACGGAGAGGGCTTCCACTGGGTAGTCACCCCGCGGCTCGTTGCATCTGGGGTCGTGCATTGGGATGGTCGCGACTACCCCATCGATCACGCGCCTGCGTATCATGACCATAATTGGGGAGCATTCGCTCGCGACGACTTCGTCTGGGATTGGACCTGTTCTGTCGCGACTGGAGAACGAGATCCCTGGAACGTGGTCCTCGTGCGGATCCTCGACCGTACGCGTGCACGGGTGATGGTTCAGGGATTGTTGGTCTGGGAAGCCGGTCTACGCCAGCGTGGATTTCGCGGCGACGCCATCTCCGTGGTTCCAGAAGGCTTCCTGCGACCCGAGGCTTCGCTGCGCGTGCCGCGAAGCCTCTCTCTGCTCGTGCCGGGCGGCGCAACCGATGTTCCCGCGCGACTCCACATCGAAGCCGCAACCGACGGAGATCGTTTGTCGGGTGTCCTCGAGTGCTCGGACGTTGCGCGAATCCTCGTGCCGCGAGAGCGCGATCTCGGCACCACCGTCATCCATGAAATTGGCGGCCGACTGCAGCTGACGGGTGAGATCGCCGGCCGTAAGGTCGATATCGACGCGCCGGCGTTTTCGGAGCTCGTGGAGTGCCAGCGATGAGCGGTCTCCTCCGTGGAATGGCGGACCGACTCTTCACTTCGATCGAAGCGGAATGTCCATCGGCGTGGATGGAGTTGTCCGAACGCGGCGCCGACCTGTCGATCGACGTCGATGTCGGCGAGACATTCGGGATCCGGGTCGATCGAAGCGGGCCGCAGACCTGCGATCCCGTACGGTCGGCAGCGGTGCAGGTCGAGACGGATGTGCGAACCCTGAAGGCGCTCGTTTTCGGAGAGAGAGACATCATGTCAGCGCTCGAGGACGACTGCGTATTGGTCCACGGATCGCCGGCGGATGTGAGCCGCCTCAGCGACTTCATCCACATCGTCGTCGCCGGGGCCGCCCGCACTCGCGCGGGCGAAGCACTGGCAGACGAGCTCATTGCGTTGGCAACGACGACGAGAGGGGCATGACATGGAACCGCAAGCCACCGCGCAGACCGAAGTTGCCAATCGGAACGTCATCAAGGCCGACGTCGTGATCTTCGGGGCGGGCATTTCCGGCCTCACCGCGGCGCACGAGCTAGCGGAACGGAACTTCAAGGTCGTCGTCGTCGACCCGCAGTATCAGGGAGCGGACCCGCGCTTTCCTGCGCCCGAAGAGGAGAACCCTGGGGTCGGCGGCGTCGCCCGCTCGCAATGGGGATTCCTTCCGAATCGATCGGAGTCATTGGGCGAGATGCAGCGACCGTTTCCCGCGCACGAGATGAGGGCCACTGATCCGCGCCCCGGCGCAGATCGGTTGCTCGTGCCGTGCGTACTCCGCGAGGACGACTCCCTCGGCGAGCGCGTTCAGTTGTCCGAAGCGCAGGACTTCAGCACTCGAAAGGCACGCGGACGCCTGGAGACGGCCATCCTGCCGCTGATCGACGCCATGAGGCGTGACGCCGAGTATCAAATCAGTGGAGCGGTCGCGGAAGCAGATGACGAACGAGCGAAGGTCATCAAGAAAGCTTTTCGTGACCTGATCGGGCAGATCGTTGCCGAGCAATTGTCCATCACGGCCGCGGAGGCAGCAGACCGCGTGAAGATCACGGTCGGCGCGATCGTCGGGCAGCCGCCGGGGAGTGTGGTCTTGTGGTTGAACGCATTCGCGTTGCCCGGCGAGCATGGGTTCCGCTTCTTCCCCTCGTTCTATCGCCACGTGTTCGACACGATGCGACGCATCCCGGCAACCCTGCCCATCGTCGACGAGTACGGGCGCTTTCCGAGGGAAGGGCGGGCGACGGTCTATGACAACCTCGTCTCTGTCGAGACCGTCGCATACGCAGGAACTGGGGCCAAACCTGTCAGCAAGCTACCAAGGCGTGCCCCACAGTCCGTCGACGAGGTGATGCAGATATCCGCCAGCTTTCTCGAGGCGTCCGGCCTCTCGAAGTCCGATGTCGAGCATCTCACTCGTGCCTTCTTGAAGTACGCGACGTCGTCTCGGCGCAGACGGGAAAAGGAGTACGAGCACCTCTCGTGGTACGACTTCCTCGAAGGCGACCGACTCAGCGAGCAAGGGCGGTTCCTGATCGAGACGACGCCCGGGACGATGCTCGCCCTCTCCGGCTCCGACGGGGATGCGCGCTCGCATGGCACCATCGGTCTCCAGTGCATGGCCGACCAGTTCACGACATCGGCGAGCGACATGCTCTTGAACGGCCCGACGGACACGGCGTGGTTCGGCCCTTGGTATCGGTACCTGAGACTGCAGGGCGTCACGTTCGAGCGAGCGCGCCTCGAACGTTTGTCCGTTTCCGACGATGGCGGCGCGGTCGTGCCCACTGTGGCGCGCATCCCGATCGGCGTGCGCCCGGAAGCGAAGCCCTGCGAGCGCGATGCATCCGAACCGGCTGCGCACAAGGAGCTGCTACGGTTCGTAGCCGTCGAGCCCGACAGGCCGGTTCTCTTCATTCTCGCGCTGCCGCTCCTCCAGGCTTACGCGCTGGCGTACGACCTGGCGAAGGACTTGAGGCAGCACGAGCGTGCCGTTCCTCGCGACATCGCCGCGCTCTGCAGCTTTCCCGGAACGAGCTCCCCGCGGGAGCTCTGTTCTGCGCTCGCTAGCCCGTATCCGAGCCGTGGTCCGCTTCGTCACCTCTCGGGTATCCAGTACTTCTTCAATCAAGGGCTCCGTTTCTGGCGTGCGCACACGCACTACGTTCAGGCGCCTGCGGGGCTCACAGCGATCTCTCAACCGCAATTCTGGGTCGCGCCGCGCAATCTCGTGAGCGGGTATCGCGGTGTTCTATCCGTGGACATCGGCACATGGTCGCGGCCGCACAAGAATGGCAGGCCCGTCGTGCGTACGTCCCCACGTCCCGAGGACTATGGCTGGGGTCGTCGTCGGCACGAGATTGCAACCACGGTGTGGGACCAGATCTCCAAGAGTCATGAACATGACTTCAAGACGGAATGGATCGGGGCTCCGCATCCGTCGGTATATCACCTCGACGACCATCTGGACTTTGGTGCCAATGACAGCCTTGCGGGAAACAAGGCGCCGTTCCTCGTGAACCAGAAGGGCCGTTACAGGCGGCGACCCGGCGGCGGCGACGCGTCAACCGAGGCCGATGGGAGCAAACATCCCATTGACTATGACGTCGCATTCAAGGCCGAAGGTGTCGTCGGAGGTTATGTCCTGGCCGGGATCTACATGCAGACGCATACGCGGATAAACTCGATGGAAGCGGCTTGTGAGTCCGGACGGCATGCGGTGAACGCGATCCTCCAGGCCGTGAGCTATCCGGGCGAGCGGTGCGAGACCTGGGATCCGGAGGACTTCGAGCCTGATGCGCTAGCGTCAGCGAGAGCGCTGGACGACGAGCTCTGTGCTCGTGGGTTGCCACACGCCTTCGACATCGTTGCGTGACTCGAAGCTCATGAGAGACGAGGAGGAGCCATGTCCCTGAAACCGGAGCAAGTCGAACAACTCAAGAAACTGACTTCTTTGGAAGCGGTGAAAAAGAACATGGTGAACAAGCGCTCCAGCAAGAATGCTGGGCGACAGGGTTCACCGGTGACGATATCCACCTCCCCAGATGAGATAACTGCCGTTTGGCGTGATCTGCAGCAGCAACGACTCTATGCCGCTGGTGAAGACAGCCAGAACGACCTCGCTCACTGCCTTGCGGCTTTCCAGATCACGACGGGGGAAGATCAAGTTGCTCTCGTCGTCCATGACGAAGCCCGGTGGAGTCTTCGCGGCACCGGCGAGGAATTCGCGGATGAGTGTAGTGAGGCGCACCCATGTCGTCACGGAGGACCAGGCAGCCTCCGCGGGGATGGGTCCATCGGATGCTGCGAGGGGGAGCAGGTGCTGCGTCTCGTCGACGGTCAGGTGAGTGCGGCCATCAATGCCCTCGCGCAAGAGCGCCGCCAGCGTCACGGAGGGACCGGCGATGTCTTGTTCTTCATGAACGTCGGCACGAACGCGATGTTCGTCGCACTCCGCGAGGAGCCTGCCGCCTCGCGCTGAGGCTGTCAGGCCCCGCCGTAAGCGGGCATCACGTCCACCCAGAAGCGGCCGCCACTCGTTCCGCTGGCATCGACGAGGCGCGCTGAGCTCTCCCAGATGCCGGCTTCGAAGAGCTCTCCCAGTGCGCGCGTCGGCACGAACTTCGGAATTTCGTGCTCGAGGACGAGGCGAATCCCTTCGTCGGGGAGCTCGGCTCGAAACCGGTTCGGGACGAGGCCCCGCGGCGTGCGAACGTGGTGTTCGGGGGTGAGTGACCATCGGCGCGCCGGGCGAACCTGTCCGTTCGTCTCGACGACCCACGCACCACCACCGATCGCCCGGCCGGCATCAGCGGGCGCGTTTCGGCCGCCGGTTGCGGTGCGCATCTCGAATGCCATGAGCTCGCGTCCGTCGTCGAGCCTTGCCATCAGCCACATCCAACGCACGCCGAGCCGCGACACGCTCATCCAGTGCCGGTCCTGCGTGGCGTCTCCTCGCAGAACCATGGTCGGAAGCCATTCGCGCCCGGAACGCAGGCGCAGCGCTCCGATCACGTCGAGTCGTGAGCGCTGGACGTAGTTGATCGTCGTTCGATCGCCGCGGAGAGCGGGGCTCCCGTGCTCGCCGTAGACGACGGGATCCTTGTGCGGACGTAGGAAGAGCTCGAGCTCGAACCGTGGCGTCGCCGATCGAATGGCGAACGCTGGGGTGTCGCGGGCGAAGAATGCTTGCAAGATCGGAGGAACGACTTGCCGCCAGGTGCTCGCCGCTCCTTGCAAGAGCTGCCGACGCCCGTCGTGCTCGACGAACGAGAACGTGTCGTCTTCGAACGCTCCCTCGACCGGCAGCTCGAAGGACTCGGCACGTCGTCGCTCGTGATCGTAAAGGACGGTCACGAACAGGGGACGCGCATCGAACACGGGATGAGCCGGAAGCGCCCGCAGCACGGCGCTCGTCAAGAAGGGCTGAATCGACGTGGGGGCGTTCGCGATGGGAGTGGCGCGCAGGCCGGGGCGCAGCCGCGCGAGGCGAGGGCCAGTCCGGTGGAGGGCAACAATCCCCGAGAATCGGCGTGCGCCCTCGACCGAGACGGCGTCGAAGACGAACCAGTTGCAGTCGCTCTGATTCATCCCCAGGTCGATCCCTTGCGCACGATCCCAACGCGAGAGCGTCGGTGCGATCGGGTCTGCAAGAGGTCGAAAGCTGGCGAGCTCGGGGAGCGACAGCGCGGACGAGAGACAGTCGCCGTTCTGCGAGAGAGAGAGGAACGAAGACGTCGGGGCGAAGCTCATTGTCGAAACCCCGTGATGACGAGATCGAACATGCCCTCGGGGCGGACGACCCCTTCTTCCTCGAAACGGCGCATCACTTCCGTCGCACGTTCACGATTCTGAGAGAGCGTCGAGAGGCGCGAAAGGTGAAAGCGAGCGGAGGCAGCGTGGAGCGCCATGCCGTTTTGCTCGAAAGCGGTGGCCGCTCGGTCGAGGAGGTCGACTGCTTCCGTGGACTTGCGCTCGATGTTCGCCATGCCCGCACGGATCGCGAGTGCGAGTGGATGCGCAGCGCCTGCGCGGTCACTCTCGAGGTGTTTGACGTCCTGCAGGAGGGTGGACATGGCAGCTCGCGCTGCCTTGGACGAGAGCGCGCTGCTCCCACGGCGGGAGGATGCGAGCAGTGCGACTGCTGCGCGCGCGCGCAGGTAACGCATCTCCGTCCGGACACATTGGACAGACGTCATTCCGGCGGAGCGCCACGCGGGCCACTCCCGCTCGATGTGCTCCCACGCGCTCTCGGGTGCGTCGCGATACAGGTGCCCCTGCGCGATCGCGTACGCGATCCCGTAGTGAATGGCGAGGAAGTCGCCGCGCGGAAAGGGGCGAATCGCGTCCTTCACGATCGCGATTGCGTCCTCCGGTCGGTCGCGGGTCAGCAGCAGGAAGCTCTCGTAGAAGGCCATGTTTGCAGTGGCGTACCGGTCGCCACGCTCTCGACCTGTCCGGAGGACATCGGGAACGATCTCGGCAAGTGCTGCCACGCGTCCGAGATACGTGAGCGCAGAGCATCGATACACGTCGCAAACGGCGAGCTCCCACGCTGCGCCGCGGCACTCGCGCGCGTAGACACGCGCCGCCTCGTCACAATGGTTCCACGCGCCGAGCCAATCACTCTTGAACCACGCGGCCATTCCTCGGCCGTGCAGAACCCATGCTCGCAGGTAGGGGAGGTCCATCTCCTCCGCGAGCTTCTCCATCGTCGCGATCAACGCGCGCGCGCGGCGATCGAAGAGCGGTCCGCCGAGGACGGATGCAAAGGTGACTTCGTGGACGAGCCCGCGAAGAACGCGCGTCGGCTCACCGACGGTGAGGGCCTCGAGGAGATGGCGCAGTTGGAAGACGTCGGAGCTCATCGGCTTGAGCATCCCGAGGCTCGTCGTCACGCCCCAAAGCGCATCGAGCCGTTCGAGGACGTCGTTGTCGATGTCGCCCTCGGCTCGACCTTGGAAATGGAGTCCGCGCGCAACGAGCTTCAGTCGCAGCCAGATCGCCGTGCGCAGCGCGGCCTTCTCACTCGCAGGAACGGGAACACCGAGCTCGCCCAGCACGTCCTGGAAACGCGCCATTCCGCGATCGACGTAGCCGCTGCGCAGCCAGAGCTCGGCGCTGCGACGATTCACGTTGCGAACGGCTCGCGCAGTCGATGGAGACGATGCTGTCGTCCGTGCGAGGACCGCACTGGCCTCCTCCAAGACCTCTGCGGCCGAAGCGGCCCTGCCCGCGTTGGCGAGTGCACCTCCTCGTCGTTCGAGCAGCGACGCGCGTAGAGCTTCCCGGCGGCCGAGGCGCAAGACGAGCGCGTAGTTTTCCGCCGCTTGCTCGAACGCGAGTGCGCTCTCTGCACGTTGCGCGGCGTCCAGAGCGACATCGGACGCCCGCTCGAAATCGTTTGCACCAAGATAGTGAGGCAGGAGCGTCTCCGGCTCGTGCGGACCAGCTGCGATCAGCGCCCGAGCGATCCTCGCATGATGAGCGATCGCATCGGACGGCGGTGTGAGGCGGACAATCTCTTCGCGCAGCCGATCGTGCGGGGCTTCGAGGAACCTTCGTCCTTCGATCTGAATGCCCGATACGAAGTGGGCCCGTTCCGCTGCGAGCAGCGCGGCACGTACGTCGAGCCCCTCGGCTTCGGCAGCGCGCAGGACGACATCCTCCGCGAGCGGTCTGGCCGCGAGCGCTGTCACCTCCACGAGCGTACGCTCTGCGCGGGGAAGGCGTGCGAGCTTCTGCGAAAGGAGATCACTGAACCGGACGTCGACAGCGCCGCCCCTGCCGGAGCCAGGATCGGACTCGGACAACGCCTCCGCGAGCTGACGAATGAAGAACGGATTGCCTCCTGCTTCGTGGGCAATCCGACGTGTGATCTCGACCGGAACGTCGTGCTCGCCGAGGCAGGATGCGGCGAGTGAGCACGCATCGTCGGTATCGAGCTCACCGAGCTGCAACTCGCGGACGAGCACCGACGAGTCGCGGGCGAGCCGCTCTTCGAGTGCTACGGCGAAAGCGCCGGTGCGCTCGGTTGGCCGTTGGAGGATGACCACGAGGATGTTTCGCGCCGGTGGTCGAAGAAGCTCGGCGAGGAGGCGGGCTCCGTCTGCGTCTCCCCATTGGACATCGTCGATGCAGATGACGAGCGAGTGCTCGGCAGCGACCTGGTGGAAGAGAGCTCGCACGGATGCGAATGCTCGCTCGCGAAGCGTGTGAGCCTCGACCTGGTCGGGTGCGTCCGAGAACGTTCCAGGTTGGACGACGCCAGCAAGGACGGGAAACATGCGGAAGGAGGCATCGATCGAGACAGGCAGCAGCTTGGCACGCTGCTCGAGCGGAGCCGCGAGCAGGCGGGCGGCAAGCGCGTCGACGATTCCGTCCATCGCCTTGAATGGCAGGTCTTCGTGCTCGAGACATCGTCCGCGGAGAACCCAAGAAGAGCTGCCGTCGAACCGGCGCAGCCAGGCACGCGCGAGCGATGTCTTCCCGACGCCGGATACACCCGTGATTCGTACGAGCACCGGCCCGCTGCGCGAAGCTCCCATCGCGGCGTCCAGCGCATCGAGGTGTGCGCCTCGCCCGATGAGGCGGTTCGAGGCCGGGTAGACCTGCGCCCGCAGCTCGTCGTCGTCACGAGCGCCGAACCCGAGGGCCTCGAGAATCGTCGAGGCACCAGGGCGGCGAGCAGGGTCCGGGTCGAGCAGGTCGTGGACCAAGGTTCGCAGCTCGTCGGGCACGCCGAGGACGGGTCGACGAAGGAATGCCCGCGACTCCTCTCCTCGCGGGGGCGCACCTAGGAGGGCCTCGTGGAGCAGCGCTCCGAACGCGTACCAATCGCTGGCCGGGCTCAGCTGTCGACCCTGCGCCTGTTCGGGAGGCATGTAGCCCGGCGTTCCGACGGATGGCCCGGAGAGTGACCCGAGCTCCTCACCGAGCTCGATGACTAGGCCGAAGTCCAGAATGACGACGCGCCCATCTCGCGTCACGAGCACGTTCGATGGCTTGATGTCGCGATGAAGCTTGCGGGCGGCGTGCAGCGCCATCAGCCCCTGCGTGAGCTGGGCGAAGCTCGTTCGCAGTCGCGTGAGGTCGACCGCCGTCGTGCTCACGGGTTCGGCGTTGGTCTTTCCGGTGGACGAGGAGGGCCCGTCCGTCAGGGTCGCCGGCACCGCGTCGGCGTGGCGTCCCCTCAGGTGCTCTTTGAGATCGACGCCGTCGACGTGCTCCATCACGACGAACCAGCGATCGTGCTCGAACGCCAGCTCGTAGAGCCGGACGAGATTGGGATGACTCAGCTCCGCGAGGCTGCGAAATTCGAGCTTGAACCGATACAGCGCGTCCGGATCGGCGCGGTGGAGGAACTTGATCGCGACGCGAGCTCCGTAGCGACTGTCGTCCGCGCAAAACACGGTCCCGAACGATCCCTGCCCGAGCCGCTCTCGAAGGATGTATCGGCGTCCTTCCCCGACGCGACCAAGGGAGCTCCGATCATCGTCGGACGACGTCGTCAGGACGTGCATACACACTCCTCATCATCGGGCACGCTAACGCAATGCGATGGGCTCCATCAACCTCGCCGGAGCCCGTCATCTCCCGTGACGTCGCCTGGCCGACGCCTCGTTTCCCGCAACGTCGCATGGCGGACGCCGGCGTCGGTCCGCTATGCTCC
>JAEXCN010000569.1 GCA_023402175.1 Pseudomonadota bacterium
TTGAGGGAGCGCATCGGCGTCGCGCGGCGACGAGCCAACGAGAGCTCGCGGTTCGTTCGTCGCGATCGTGGGCGGGCTCGGAAGGCGGGGCTCGGTTTCCATCCTCATTCGACGCTCGAGCGCGCCGTTTTCTTGCCCTGGCCGCCACCTCTGGGCGACCGTTCGCCCCCCGCTCGCGACCGCTCGCACCTGATGGCGCAGTCGTGAGCAACGAGAGGCGACAGACGACGAGCGAGAGGCGTGACGCGCGGCGAGAAAGCGTCGCGTGACCCTCCATCTTGTCGACAAGAACGATCGCTTATGATCTAAGAAGCGTCGTGCGAGTAGTTACCGACGCCGTCTCCCCGGGGGGCTGGGAGCGTCGCCATTCGGGGAGCGCAGCAGAGGAGTCGATTCCGAGCTCCGCCCCGCCCTCCAACACACATCCTTCGAGCGGCCGCGCGAGCATCCCCGATGCTCCTTTCAGCGAGACGCGGCCCGTCAGCATGCCTGCAACCAGCGGACCGGTTCCGTTTATCCGGCTCTTCGCCGACGAAGTCACGATCCATCACACCGAGGGCCTCGGCTCGAAATACGAGACCGAGATGATGCCCCTCATCGAGCTCTCGTTCGAGTACGAGGGCGTACGCGTCCTCGCGGCAGAAGAAGACGACGAGATCATGATCGATCTCGATCGCTACGTCCCACGTGACGAGCGTGAAGAGGCGCGTGCCCGCCGGCTGCTCGAGAGCTTCGGCGCGGTACCTCTCGATTGCCTCGACGACTGGGCGAGCGCTTCGCAGGCGGACTACGTCGTTCGCTGCGAAGGCAACGTCCACGACTTCGCCGGGTTCACCGCGTACGTCGTGCCCCAGCTCCGATCGTTCGGCTGGAAGGTGGACATCGCGTCCGACTATCCGTTCCGCGTCGTCGAGCGCGAGCCGGCCTGGTACGCGAACGTCACCTCTTCACCCGATAGCTCGCGCCGCCGCGGCCGCTCGGGCGACGACGAAGGAGAGGTCGAGCGCCCCGACTGGTTCGGTCTCCAGCTCGGGATCGATCTCGACGGCAAGCGCGTGAACCTCCTGCCGGCGCTCCTCGAGCTGCTCGAGCGCTCGAGCGGCAAGGGCCTCGGCGAGCTCGCGCAGACGACGTCGCGCAAGTGCCTCGCGCTCCCCGTCGGCGACGGTTTGTTCGTCGCCGTGCCCGCCGAGCGTGCGCGCTCGATCCTCCGCGTCCTCGCGGAGCTCTACGACGGCCAGGCCCCGAAGGGCGAGGTCCGCTTCCCGCAGGTTCGTGCCGGCGCGCTCCTCGGCCTCGAAGAAGCATTCGAGAAAGACGGCGCGGAGCTCGCCGTCGAGGGCGATAGCAGCGCTCGCGAGTGGGCCTCGTCGCTCGCCGCCGAGAAGGTCGAAGTCGACACCGTCGAAGGCCTGAAGGCCGAGCTCCGCTTCTACCAGAAGGAGGGCGTCTCCTGGCTCCAGACCCTGCGCGCTCGCAACGTCGGCGGCGTCCTCGCGGACGACATGGGGCTCGGGAAGACGCTCCAGACGATCGCCCACGTCACGCTCGAGAAGCACGCCGGGCGGCTCGAGAATCGTCCGGCGCTGATCATCGCGCCGACGAGCCTCGTGATGAACTGGGAGCGCGAGTTCAAGAAGTTCTCGCCCGATCTGCGCATCCTCGTCATCCACGGGCAGCACCGCGCCAACGCCTACGACGGCATCCGCGACGCGGACGTGGTCATCACGAGCTACCCGATCCTCTGCCGTGACGAGGAGAAGTTCGCGGAGTGGTCGTTCCACCTCGTCATCCTCGACGAGGCGCAGACGATCAAGAACATGAAGAGCAGGGCGCACGTCGCTGCGCGCGCGGTCGACGCCGCGCATCGACTCTGCCTCTCCGGCACGCCCGTCGAGAACCACCTCGGCGAGCTCTGGGCGCTGCTCGACTTCGTCAACCCGGGCCTCCTCGGCGACGAGCTGCACTTCAATCGCTTCTATCGAATCCCGATCGAGCGAAACAAGAACGAGGACCGCCTCCTCGCGCTTCGCGAGCTCGTCTCGCCGTACATCCTCCGCCGCAACAAGCGCGACGTCGCGAAGGAGCTCCCGCCGAAGACCGAGGTGATGCGCCCGGTGCAGCTCCACGGCGATCAGCGCGAGCTCTACGAGGCGATCCGCGTCGCCGCGCATGCCGAGGTCCGCAAGATCATCCGCCAGAAGGGTCTCGCCGCGTCCGTCGTGCCGGTGCTCGGCGCTCTCACGAAGCTTCGTCAGGTCTGCTGCGATCCGCGTCTCGTTCGGATGTCGCAGGCAGGCAAGATCCGCGAGTCGGCGAAGTACGCCATGTTCTTCGAGCTGCTCGACAAGCAGCTCGCCGGCGGCCATCGCGTCCTCGTCTTCTCCCAGTTCACGAGCATGCTCGGCCTCCTCGAGGCGGGGCTTCGCGAGCGGAAGGTGAAGTACGCGATCCTCACGGGCGACACGAAGGACCGCGCCGAGGCCGTCGATCAGTTCGAGAAGGGCGGCGCGAAGGTCTTCCTCATCAGCCTGAAGGCAGGTGGCACCGGCCTCACGCTGACGAGCGCCGACGTCGTCATCCACTACGACCCGTGGTGGAACCCGGCCATCCAGGCGCAGGCCACCGACCGGGCGTACCGCATCGGTCAGAAGAAGCCGGTCATTTCGTACCAGCTGTTCGCCGCAGGCAGCGTCGAGGAGCGCATCCTCGGGCTCCAGCGCTCGAAGAAGCACGTCGCCGACGCGATCCTCGGTCAAGGCGCGGCGGCGAGCTCGCTCACCGAAGCGGAGCTCGACGTCCTCTTCGCTCCGCTCGGCGCGTAGCGATCCAAGAGGGAAAACAGGAAGAGCGGAAGGTGGGATTTTACAAATGGTCCTCCCTTCCGACCTTCTGCCCTTCCTGTGAATTCTCTTTCTGCCGCTTGAAGCGTGAGCGTCGTGCCAGGCGCTCTGCGCCGACTGGTCACGTACCGCAGAATGTCTGTCGAACGCGCTCTTCGGGACGCGGGGGCTCGGCGAGGTACGCGAATTCCGGCTGATCGTCGTACGGGCGCTCGAGCACGCGCACGAGCGTCTCGAATGGCTGGAAGTCTCCACGACGAACGGCCGCCTCGATCACTTCTTCGACACGATGGTTCCGCGGGATGAACGCGGGGTTCACGCGCCGCATCGCATCGGCGCGTGCTTCGGGCGTGATGTCCTCTTTCGCGAGCCTCTTCCGCCATGCTTCGGCCCAGTCGAGGTAGGCACCAGGCTGCTCGAACATCGACGCGATCTCTTCGTCGACGGCAGGACCCGCGGCAGCGCGGCAGAGACGGCGGAAGAAGACGGTGAAGTCGACGGCGTTCGCGGCGAGCCGCTCCATGAGGTCGCTCGCGAGCGCGAGGTCGTCCTCTTGTTCGCCGACCACTAGCCCGAGCTTTGCTCGGAGCACGCGCGCGTGGGCAGCTTCGAAGATCGCAGGGAAACGGTTCAGGCGGTCGGTCGCGATCCGAACCGCTTCGTCCTCGTTCGCATCGATCAGCGGCAAGAGCGCCTCGGCGAGCCGCGCGATGTTCCACTGCGCGATGCGCGGTTGATTCGCGAAGGCGTAGCGGCCGCCATGATCGATCGAGCTGAACTTCTTCCCCGGATTGAACTCGTCGAGGAACGCGCACGGCCCGTAGTCGATCGTCTCGCCCGAGACGAGCATGTTGTCCGTGTTCATGACGCCGTGCACGAAGCCGACGCCGAGCCAACGTGCGACGAGGCGCGCCTGCGCGTCGACGACGCGCTCGACCAGCGCGAGCGCATCGTTTCCCGTGGCCGTCGCCTCGGGGTAGTGCCGCGCGAGCGCATGGCTCGCGAGCGTGGAGAGCGCCTCGCCGTCTCCCCGCGCAGCGAAGAACTCGAACGTGCCCACGCGGATGTGGCTCGCGGCGACGCGTGTGAGCACCGCGCCGGGAAGCATCTCCTCGCGCGCCACCACTTCTCCCGTCGTCACGGCGGCGAGCGCGCGCGTCGTCGGAATGCCGAGCGCGGCCATCGCCTCGCTGACGACGTACTCGCGGAGCACGGGGCCGACCGCGGCGCGGCCGTCTCCACCGCGAGAGAACGGCGTTCGTCCCGATCCCTTGAGCTGGATGTCGCGCCGCTTCCCGTCCGTGCCGACGACCTCGCCGAGGAGGACCGCCCGGCCATCACCGAGCTGGCGGACGAATCCGCCGAACTGGTGACCGGCATAGGCGAGCGCGATCGGATCGGCTCCGTCGGGGATCCGATTGCCCGCGAGCACCTCCACACCTTCCGGCGAAGCGAGCTCGTCCGGGTCGATGCCGAGGAGCTTGGCGAGCGGCCTGTTGACCTTCACGAGACGCGGCGCACGAACTTTCGCGGGAGAGATGCGGGCGTAGAAGCGGTCCGGAAGGCGCGCGTAGCTGTTGTCGAAGGTGAAGGCCATTCGCCGCTTCCTTAGCGCAGATGCCGGGCGGCGTCTGGGCTCGGCGGCGCTTGCGCTCGCCGTCCGTCGGCCCTTGCGTCATGATGAGCCGCTGGCGCCCGAACGGGTACTGACGACGAATGAAGATCGCCCTCATCTATCCGCCGCCCTGGAAGATCGCCGCGTCTGGTGAGCCGCGTTACGCCGTAGACGGTCCGCCCGCCGGCTACCGCGAAGGCGATCTCGACGCCGACTTCCATCAGACGCCGTATGGCCTCTTCTCGCTCGGCGCGCAGGCGATGCGCGCCGGTCATCAGGTGAAGGTCTTCAACCTCTCCGCGTACCCGTGGAAGAAGGTCGAGGAGATCGTCGCCGCGCTCGACGCAGACGTCTGGGGGATGTCGTGCTGGACCGCGAACCGCCGCGGCGTTCGTCTCGTCGCCGATCTCATCAAGGCGAAACATCCGCGAGCCCACGTCGTCGTTGGCGGACCGCATGCGACTCCGCTCGGCCCCGAGCTTCTCCGCCACTACCAGAGCATCGACACGGTGTGCCTCGGCGAGAGCGATCACACGTTCCTCGAGCTCGTCGATCGCGTCTCGAGGAACGAGAGCACCAAGGGGATCGCCGGAACGGTGTACCGCGACGGCGATCGGATCGTGACCGCGCCCGAGCGGAAGAACGTCGCCGACCTCGACACGCTTGCGTCGCCCCATCACTGGTTCGACACGCACATCCTGATGACGTCGCGCGGCTGCCCGTGGGCCTGCACGTTCTGCGGAGCGGAGACGTCGTGGGGCCGCGGCTTCCGCGCGAACTCGATCGACTACGTCCTCGACGCGATGGAGAGCGTGAGCAAGCGCCTCCCCGTGAAGATGATCCAGATCAAGGACGACACCTTCACGACGAACAAGAAGCGTGTCCTCGCGCTCTGCAAGCGGATGCAGGAGAAGAAGCTCGGGTTCTTCTGGAGCTGCGATACGCGCGTCGATCTGCTCTCCGACGAGCTGCTCCGCGAGATGCGCCTCGCGGGATGTCAGCGCCTCTCGCTCGGCGTCGAGAGCGGCTCGCAGCGCATCCTCGACCTCATCGACAAGAAGATCACGCCGCAGGAGATCATCGAGTCGACGAACCTCGCCAAGAAGTACGGCATCAAGGTTCGCTACTACATGATGCTCGGCAATCGCGGCGAGACGAAGGAGTCGTTCCACGAGACGCTCGCGTTCCTCGAACGCGCGGCGCCGCACGAGTACGTCTTCTCCTGCCTCTCGGTCTATCCGGGCACGCGCGACTTCCACGACGCGGAGAAGGCGGGCTGGCTCGACCGCGAGGTGTATTTCACGGGCGACTTCCAGGAGCTGAAGACCCCGTTCGACGCGTCCGAGGACGACATGCGCGTCATGAACGAGTGGTTCTACGCGAACAGCGGCCTCCGCGTCGGGCACAAGGACGGCGTGAAGGAGTACCGCGAGATCCTCGAGCGCCTCGGCGACTACCACGGCGCGCACATGGATCTCGGGGCTGCGCTCTACCACGAGGGGGATCTCGAAGGCGCCGAGCGCAATGTTCGTCGCGCGCTCGAGCTCGGGTACCCGTGCCCGGGCCTCGTCTACAACCACCTCGCGTGCTTTGCGAAAGCGCGCGGTGACCTCGACGGGATGATGGACCTCTTCACCACGGCGGCGAAGACGGACCCGCAGCACTGGGTCCTCATCCAGAACGTCAACGCCGCACGCGCGTGGTTCAAGGAGCGTGGTCCGAACCGCGGGCTACCGCTCGAGCTGACGGTCCGTCACGACTTTCAGCTCCTCGAGCGCACGGCGCAGCCGACGCTGCCCGGGCCCTTGCCGGAAGACTACGCCGAGTGGAAGGCCATGCCGCCTCGGACCGAGGCTGCTGCACAATGGATGAAGACGCCCGACGTCGAGGGAAGCGGCAAGGGCCTCGGCGATCCGCTCGGGAAGAAGCGGCTGAACGTCCTCTGACACACGGCCGTCGCCTACCTCGTCGCGCTGACCTTCACGACGGGCGCCGGTAGGCAGAGGTTTCCGCTCGACGGGTAGAGCGGCGGCGAGGTTGCCTTTTCGGTGACGATGTCCGCCAGATAGGAGCCGGAGCCCGCCGCGACGAACTTCACGTCGACGTTGAAGGGCAAGAAGACACCCGGATCGAGCGCCGAGTGCTCGGTCCTGTCCGAGACCGTGAAGGCCGTCGGGTTCGACGAGGTGTGGCGCACGTAGACGAACTTGTTGCCGACGTTCCTCACGTAGAAGGACTTCGTGCCGCCGGCCGAGAACCCGCTCAGCGTCAGCGGACTGATGTCGAGCACGCCGCCGACGCTCTTCACCGTCGCCGTGACGGTCGTCGTCTTCTCCGGCGTGGGCTTGGTGACCTTGACCGAAATCGCTTCGGCGTGGTTCCCGATCGTCGAGCCGACGACCTTCAGCTTCACCGTGATGGTCACCGTGCCCGGCGTGGCGCCGCTCGCCTTCGGGACCGTCGTGGTCGCGTTCTCGGTCGTCACCTCGAACCAGGAGTCGGCCGGCTGTGCGATCTCGAAGTTGGCCACGTCCCCGCCGAAGTTGCTGACCGTGATCGTTCGCGTGGCGCCGCCGGTGCTCAGACAATCGACGTCGCCGAAGTCGACGGACGCCGGGTTGATCGTGACGTCCTGGTTCACGCGCGTCCCCTTGAGCGTCAGCTTCGGAAGCGCGCCGCACGTGGGCTGCTGCGGCCGTGGCTCGAAGACCTCCGTGACTTGCGGGCCTTCGTTCCCGGACTCGAGAGTGACCGTCGCGCTGGCCTTCTGACCTGGCGCGAGATTGATCGATCCGGACCCCGTGTCGATCGCGAACTCGGCACCAGCGTCGGACTCCGGCGTGCGTTCGATCGCGAGCACGTTCACGGCCTCGGTCCCCGTGTTCTCGAGCACGACGGTCTGCGCTTGCGACGGTGTCTTCCTGCGCACCTCGCCGAAGTCGACGAGGTCTGGAGTGAATGCGAGGGCGCCTCCGCTGACCGTCACCTGCACCGGCACCTGCGTCACGCGCTCGCCGATGCGGACGATGACTGGACTGCTGAATGCGCCCGCCTTCGTCGGCGTCGCCACGAGGTACACGAGCACGAGCCCCTTCGCCGGAACGGTTCCTTTCAGCTGGCTGACACTCGCGCCGGTCTCGTCGCGGAGAGCGAACGCAGACCCTTCCGGAACCTGGAGCTCGTAGTCCGAGGGCGCGTCGTTCTCGTTCTCGATCGTGATGAACGAGCTGTCGCCGCCGCCCGCGCACGAGGTCCTGATCGCGACGCTCTCCGGTTTGACCGTGATCCCCGGCGCGGCCTCACGTCCCGTGTCCCCCGCATCCACTTCGGCGTTCGCGCCGTTCGTCGGGGCCGGACCTTCGAGACCAGCGATGTTCGCGCACGCAACGAGCGCAACGAGCGCTCCGGCAGCGACAATCGGAAAACGCTTGTCGGTCCCCACGCTAGCTCAGCGTAGCATCGAGCCGAGCCCGGACGCTCGCCGCCGGGCCGTTCGTTCCTGAAACTGCCCCGCTGTTCCCCGACCTGACAAGGCGGCTTTCCATGTGGGCATCACTGCCGCGTCACGGAGGACCGGCTCCAGCTCCTCGAAGAACCGCTCCGCGAGCGGGCGGCCTTCGAGGCCATGGAAAGCGGGGGAACGCGCTCGTTCGCGCTACTTCACGTCACGCCCGATGGCGTGCTCGAGGCGGATGCGCGCGAGGCGGGCATCGACCTTCGCGTTGAGGTGGTCGAAGCGGGTCTGGGCGAGCGCGGTCTCGGCGTCGATCAGCGTCGTCGCAGTGCCGCGACCAGCGTTGAACAGCTCGCGAGCGACGCGATACGCTTCTTCGGCGCTTTCGAGCTGGCGCGTTGTCGTCTCGATCGCCGTGTCGGCCTCGATGACGCCCTGGTGGGCCTGCGTGACCTCGAGCTCGATGCCGTCGCGCGTGGCGAACTTCTGCGCTTCGAGGGCATTGGCGCGAGCTTCGACGTCGTTCGCATTCGGGCCCGCGCCGATGAGGTCGTTCGGCGACCACGTGATCTGTGCGCCGACCGACCAAGTCGGGAACCACTCGGCCTTCGTGGGGAACTTGCGCTGGTTCGGATTCGCGTACGTCACCTCGCCGAAGCCGGAGAGCGACGGGTATCGATTCGCGCGCTGGACATTGGCGAGCTTCCGCGTCGCGTCCGCGTTCTTGTCGATGCTCTTGATCTCGGGACGGGCGCCGAGGGCTTCACTGACGAGCCCGCGCTGGTTCGCCGGCGAAGGCGAGAGCGGGCCGTCGAGCGACTCACCCGGCTCGAGCTTCTCGTCTTCCTTTGCGTGTGTTGCCACGCGCACCTGACGCTCGGCGACGACGACGCCGCTCTTCGCACGCTCGACGAGTAGCTCGGCGGAGGCGACCTGCGTCTGCGCACGGAGGACGTCCGCTTTCGACGCGTTTCCCACGGCGAACTGGTTCTGCGCGTCCTTCAGGTGCGCCTGCGCGACGGCGAGGTTCTGCTCCGCGACCGTGACGGCGCCCCGAGCCCGAAGCCACGTGAAGTACGCGATCTTGCCGTCCGAGTAGGACTTCGCCCGTGCCGTCGCGATGTCGTAACGGGCAGCCTCCTCTTGTTTCGTGGCTGCCGTGTAGCCCTGGTTGATCTTCAGGAAGTAATCGCTGATCGGGATCGCGATCGTTGCCTGCGTGAGCCACTGGTCGAACACGAGCGGGAACTTGACGCCCCCGAAGCTCGGAGCCGTGAACTCGCTCAGACGCGTGTAACTCCCCTTCAGGCCGATGCGGGGGATGTAGTTCGTCGCAGCAGCGTCGGTGCGGGCCGAGGCTGCGGACGCGCTCTCTTCGGCGGCTTTCGCCTGGAAGCTGGTCGCAGCAGCGCGCGTTGCGACCTGTTCGGCGGTGATCCCGCCGGGCACGGCGGCCATCATGTCCGGCACCGTAGCGGCCGGCGCGGGGGCCGCTGCCGTGGTCTGCGGACCCGCGGGCGCGGTCTGAGGC
>JAEXCN010000572.1 GCA_023402175.1 Pseudomonadota bacterium
TCCTCACGTCGTCTCCGTCCTCGACGTCGGGAGGGACGACGGGGGCACGCCGTTCCTCGTGCTCGCCTACGTCCACGGTGAGTCGCTCGATGCGCTCCTCGCCGCCGCGCAGCGCGAAGGGGAGCCCGTTCCGCTCGACATCGTGTCGGCGGTACTCTGCGACGTCCTCGAGGGTTTGCATGGCGCTCACGAGGCGGTCGACGAACGGGGCGCGAGCCTCGGCCTCGTGCACCGCGATGTGTCGCCACACAACGTGCTGGTCGACGCAAACGGCACTGCGTACATCACCGACTTCGGCATCGCGAAGGTCCGGGACCGGATCCGGCACACGCGGAGTGGGCTCGTCGGCAAGCCGGGCTACATGGCTCCCGAGCAGCTCGCCGGTCGCGAGGTCTCACGTGCGACCGACATCTACGCCGCCGGTCTCGTCCTGTTCGAGGCGCTCACCGGCACGAAGCTCTACGCGACGCTGGAAGCGCAAATCGTCGCTTCGAACGAGCGGACTCCCGTGCCTCCTCCGAGCAGCCGACGCGCGGACGTGCCGCCGGAGCTCGACGCGCTCGTGATCTCGATGCTCGAGCGCGAGCCGATGCGGAGACCGCCGACGGCCCTCACGGCGGCAGAGGTCCTCGAACAGATCGTGCCGCGTGCACGCGCAGCACGCGTTGCCGACTGGGTGGCATCGCTCGCGGCGGCGAAGCTCGAACGGATGTCGATCGCGCTCCGCGAAGGGTCGAAACATTCGTCGCCAGGACCAGAAGACGTGCCGCCCGTGGACCTTGCTCCGACGGAGCTCGACGTGCGGCCACCTCCGCGCGCGCGAGCACGGGTGACGACATGGGGCGTCTTCCTCGCGGCGAGCGCCGCCACGCTCGCGATCGGAACGGCGATCCTCGCATGGCCGTCCGCTCCCACGAGCGCGATAGGACCGCCGGATGCGGCGAGCGCCGGGACGAACGTTCCGGAGATCGCGGGCTCGACGGCTCCGCAACCTGCGGCACCCGAGCCCGCGCCAGCTCCGTCGAGCATCACTTCTGGAGCGACGGCTCCGCGACCTTCCCCTCGTGGCGCGCCCGCTGGGTCCCGCGGTGCTCGACCGAGCGCGCCGCGCACGAGACCCGAGTGCGATCCGCCCTACGTCGTCGAGAACGGCGTGAAGCGCTACCGGCGGGAATGTTTTCCGGCCCGATGAGGCGGAGGGTTCGCTACGATGGTGGCGGATTGACAGGGTCGTTCCCAGCGAAAGCCGCCCTCGCGCTCTCGTTCGGCGCGCTCGTCGCGAGCATCGCGCCAGGTGTCTCCGCACAAACGCGGAGCAGGGTCGGCGAATGCATCTCCGATTTCGAACGAGCGCAGAAGGAGCGCGCAGACGGGAACCTCCGCGATGCGCGCGCGGCCGCGACGACGCCGATCCGTGCCTCGTTCTGAGCGTGTCGCCGGCGTCAGCGCGTTCGCGTGAGCATCACGAGCCCGCTCGCGAGCGCGCGTCGCATCGCCTCGTGGGTCGCGGCGTGGCCGGGCCGGATGGCTCGTACGCGACCGAGCGGCGGGCCGCCGTGCACATAGAGATCGCCGACGAGATCGAGCAGCTTGTGGCGCGCGGGCTCGTCGGAGCGGAACGGCTGCCCTGCGCTCAGGATCCGATCGCGCGCGACGACGACGACGCTCTCGGGGGAGACGTGGCTCGCGAGCCCGCGCTCGATGAGCTCGCCGAGCTCGTGCTCGAAGCCGAACGTCCGCGCCGACGCGATGCGCTCGCGGAAGTCTGCAGCGTCGCCGCTCCAGTGCGCATGTCGCTCGAGACGAGCATCGTCGAAGTCGACCTCGACATCGACGCGCACGTCGCCCGCGTGCTCGGGAAGCTCGAGCTCGTAACGACTCGCGCCGACGTCGATCGTCCCGGCGCGGACGATGCGGAGCACCGGCGGTGAAGGAGCGAGCGCCAGTGATTGCAGCGCATCGACGAAAACACGCGCGCCGCCGTCGACGAGCGGCACCTCCGGACCGTCGATCTCGATGACGACGCCGTCGCGGATCGACATCGAGCCGAGCGCAGCGAACAGATGCTCTACGGTGCGAACGCGGAGACGACCGTCGCGCGTCGCTACCGTGGTCGATCGACCTTGGCCGTCGGCGACGAGCTCGGCGATGCGCGCCTCGCTGCCGCCAGATCGCAAACGCACGGCGCCTGCAGAAGGGACGAAGCGAACGCTGCTCGGCGCGCCGCCGTGGAGGCCGCGGCCTGCGAGGACCGTCACGCGTCCTCCTTCTCCTCGTCTTCCTCTTTCTTCCTCTGTTCGTTCTCTCGTTCGCGGCGCCCACCGACTCGTTCGCGTGTGGGTCGCTTGTCCTCGCGCGCCGGGGCCGGCTCGTTGCCCTTCCGCGACACGATGCCCATCGCGAGCCACGCGAGCACCGCTCCCGCGGCGCCCCATCCTGCGTAGGCCCATACCGGCGGAGCCGGGGCACGCGTGGCGACGCCCTTCGCCTTCCCGATCGTCGCCTCGAAGAGAGGCTCCCATCGGGTGGCCTCGTCCGTCGGATACGACGCAGTCACGATCCACGTGCCGCTGTCGTCCGGGAACATCAGCTGGAGCCTCCGCTCCTTCACCGTCTGCCGCGTCAACCCGAGCGGACTGAGATCGAAGTTGCGATCGCAATCGCCCTCGATCAGCCCGACGCGTGCGCCGTCCGCTCGCATCCGCATTTCATGCCGGCGGTGTACCCAGGTGCAGACGCCCTCGAACGCCTGCGGCATCTCTCTGACGAGCTTCGCGAGCTCGGTCTCCTCGACGCTCATCTCCTTGTTCGAATGATTGAGGACGACGCGCGTCGAGAGCGCCTTGGGATTGGCTGCCGAGCCGTCGAAATTTCTCTTCTCGGCGGCCTCGTGCACCCAGACCTTCGCTGCGACTTCGCTCGCCTTCGCGTCCTTCGCGGGGACGAAACCTTCGGGCGGCTCGTAGACGAACGGTTCGCCGGCAGAGCGGCTCCGCGGTCCGGCGATGCGCGGCCCGCTGATCGCGGCCAGCACCGCCGCGAGCGCACAAATCATCAGCCTTCGCACCGAGGCGACCCTAGGTGACCGGAATTGCTTGTCAAGCAAACCCCGGCGGCGCGCCGGTCGACGACTCCGCGCGCTCGGGTACGGGCGCTTATCTCGCTCGCGACCGCGCCCGGCCGAGCAGACGCCGGGGGATGACCGTGCGCGCTCCTCTCATGGGTGCGCTTCGGGAGGGGACGCGGGTGCCCTTCTGAGAGGACGTCGCGCCGTCCACGGCTGGACAGAGGCGTGACCATCCGCTCCGAGCGGATGATTCCACAAGGGATTTGCTGCTTCGTCGACTCAAGTGACGAGGTCTCGATCCAGCGGCCCGCGGGGCCAGCCCCCGCTTGGATCGCACGCCTACATTTCCGCTGAGCCAGCCGCGGGTCTGACCTGGATCCTGGTTACATCGCAGTTACAGCGAGAAAACCGGGTCGTGCGTTCCCAGATCATGGCGGTTTCCATGGAGGGTTCCGGTGTCGGTGGTCCTCACCTGGACGCGGCACATGCCATGCAGCTACTCGACCCGAACATGGTCGACATGCTTCGTCCTCTGGTGGTGGCTCTGGTCCTCGCGGGCGCGGTCGCGTGCTCGAAGAAGGCCGCCGAGCCCGCCCCCGCGCAGCCGGCGGCTCCGGCGACGACCGCGAAGGCGCCGACCGCGGCTGCGGCTGCGGCTGCGGCCGCCGTCGGCGGTGACGGCAAGCTCGATCCGAACGATCCGAAGCACGGCACGCGCAAGCTGATCGGGCTCGACGCGCCGGTCTTCGTCGACGGCGTGCAGGTGGCGGTGCTCCGCGCGGGCGAGATGCCGGCGCTCACGCCCATCGAGCTCGAAGGCGGCGGCAAGCGTTACAAGATCTACGACTACCTGAAGGGCATCGGCGTCGCGCCCGAGTCGATCAAGTCGATTCACTTCCACGGCAACGCCGATCGCATCGCGAGCATCGAGGGCACCGAGCTCCGGAAGGACAAGGACCGCTTCGTCTTCTCGTACATCTCCGGCGACACCGGCACGCCGCTGCAGAAGTGGGCCGGCTCCGGCCTCAAGAACCAGTTCGTCATCCACGAGATCCGCCGGATGACGGTCTACGTGAAGAAGCCGTCGCCGACGATCCACGCGACGAAGCAGTGTCACGTCGGCGCGGACGGCGACTGCACGGACGCGATCCCGTACTCCGACGGCCAGATCGCGAAGGGCACGCGCGTCTATGTCGACGGCAAGATGGTCGGCTTCGTGAAGCGCCGTCTGGTGACCGAGTCGATGATGGTCGGTTCGGCCGCGGAAGATCCGAGCGAGACCAAGTACTCCGTCGCCAAGCTCCTCGCGAGCATGGGCGTCGATCCGAATGGCGTGAAGACCGTCGAGCTGATGGCCGGCGACGACGTCATCGCGCGCGCGACGGGCGAGCAGTTCGTGACGCTCGCCCCGCAAACGAACTTCACCTTGCCGAAGCACAATCACGGCAAGGTCAGGGTCCATGTGCCCGCCGAGCTCCAGGCAAAAGATCCTGGCGTGACGGACCGCGACGCGCTCGTGAGCGCGGTGCTTCTCTACAAGAACACCGCCCCCACGACGACTCGCGATCTCGTGACGATCTCGGAGGACACGGACCTCAGCGTGCAGCTCGCCGCTATCGACGACGCACGTGGAAGGCTTGGCCGCGGGGAGCAATAGGCACTGCAAGGTCGGCACTTGCACCACCCGTTTCGTGTTGGAGGATGCGACATGAAGACGTCTCGAGTCTGCGCAGCTGTGGTTGCTACCCTGGCGATGTTCGCTGCGGATCACGCGTTCGCGGATACGCCAGGAGCAACGGACGGCACGACGGTCGTCCTCAACACCTATTCCAAGGTGTGGGTCTCGGGCGATGACAAGGGGCCCAACAAGATCGGGAAGAACACGGGCGCCGGCACGATGGACGCCGCGTTCGCCTGGGACACCGTCGCGTACGCGGGGGACAAGTCGAAGGTGCTCCTCGGCACCGTCTTCACCCGCTCGGACAACCAGCCGAACGGCAACAACAGCTACATGCAGGGCGGCTTCGCGCTCGCCACGCTGACGGAGAAGGGCGTCGTCCCCGGTCCGGAGATCAACCTGCCGCGGCTGAACGGTGACCGCACCTTCATGAGGCCGCTCATCGGCTTCACGAAGAACCACGTCGTCCTCATCGCCGCGAGCGAGGACAACGGCGTGAACAACAACCCGCAGCCGGTCCTCTACGTCGCGAACAAGGCGGACGGCAAGCTGGTCCAGATCCCGAACAGCACGCGCGGCGCGAACAATCTCAACAAGCCGACGAACCTGGTCCAGCAGGCGCTGAAGAACGGGATCAACGTCCAGAACCCGAACGACCAGCGCGGCCCGCACACGATCCAGCAGGTCAACGACAACACGTTCGTCGTCGGCATGCAGTACAACAACCAGGCGCAGGAGGCCTTCAGCGTCACCGTCAACGACGACGCGACGGTGAAGATGAACTGGCTGCAGCGCTACTCGAACACGGCGCAGCACTGCCGCCCGCAGGTCGCGATCGAGCCGGGCGCGGCGACGGGCTTCATCGCCGCGGTCGAAGCGAACAACCAGCCGGCCGAGATCGGGTTCCGCGTGACGGAGTTCAACGTCGCGACGGGTAAGGCGGTCAAGAGCAAGATCGTCGTCCGCTCGGAGCCGAACAAGAACAAGTACGTCTCGGAGCCGGTCCTCGGAATCATCGGCGACAAGCTCGCCATCACGTACGGCTACAGCTCGCAGGTCCGCGCCAACAACAACAACAACAACGGCCACGCTGGCGGCAAGAAGATCGACTCTGCGGTCCTCGTCAGCAAGGCGGACCTCTCGGTCATCGGCGCGCCGAGCCTCGGCGTCGGTCAGTACGGCCGCCACGG
>JAEXCN010000004.1 GCA_023402175.1 Pseudomonadota bacterium
AGTACGGTGCGCGGACCGAATTCTTGAATGAAGTTCAATACTTCATCACCAATTCGCTTCATCAAGCCATCAAGCGTTCGCCCACGTGCCATTCCTGTCCCGCCTCGTCGTCGTTTTCCCGATCGCGTTCGCGCTCGCGTCCGCCACAACGGCGCGCGCGGACGATCCGCCGCCTGCACCCCCGTCCGACGCGACGGGCGACGCGACCGGCGAACCGAAGAAGACCGACGCAAACTCCGACGAGGACACGACCGTCACCGTGCGTGGACGCGCTCCCGCCCCGAGCCGCGGGGCGAGCGACTTCAATCTCCGCGTCGGCGAGCTCTCGCGTGTCCCGAGGCAGAACGCGGCCGACCTCCTCAAGCTCGCGCCGGGCATCCTCCTGACGAACAAGGGTGGCGACGGCCACGCCGAGCAGGTCTTCCTCCGCGGCTTCGACGCGCGCGAGGGACAGGACATCGAATTCACCGCCGGCGGCGTCCCGATCAACGAAGCCGGTAATCTGCACGGAAACGGCTACGCCGATCTGCACTTCGTCATCCCCGAGCTCGTCGAGAGCCTCCGCGTCGTCGAGGGGCCCTTCGATCCGCGGCAAGGCAACTTCGCCGTCGCGGGCAGCGCCGCCTACGACCTCGGGCTCGCGCGTCGAGGGCTCACTGCGAAGTACACGCAGGGCTCGTTCGGCACGCAGCGCATGCTCGTCATGTGGGGACCTGCGCAGCAGTCGACGCACACGTTCGCCGGCGCAGAGCTGTTCGATACCGACGGCTTCGGGCAGAACCGCGCCGCGAAGCGTGGCAGCGCGATGGGCCAGTACGAAGGGCGCCTCGGCGCGAACGGCAGCTGGCGTCTCGGCGCGCAGGCCTACACCTCGAGCTACAAGAACGCGGGCGTCCTGCGTGCAGACGACGTCGCGACAGGGCGCCTCGGCTTCTTCGACACGTACGACCGCCGCCAGGGAGGCGACTCCTCGCGCTACTCCGTCTGGGGCGACATCGAAACGAAGGCCGGCGACACGATCCTGAAGCAGCAGGTCTTCTTCATCGTGCGCGACATGCGCCTCCGGGAGAACTTCACCGGGTTCCTCCTCGACGTGCAGCAGCCCACGCAGAACCCGCACGTCCAGCGCGGCGATCTGCTCGACCTGCACGTCGACACGCAGACGATCGGCGCGCGCGGATCGGCGCGCTGGCGGACGAAGGCGCTCGACCAGACGCAGGAGGTCGAGCTCGGGTATTTCGCCCGCGCCGACCGCACGGCGTCCTCGCAGCATCGCGTCGAGGCCGGGACGAACGTGCCGTACCTCACCGAGACCGATCTCGACTCGCGCCTCGGCAACATCGGCGCGTACGGCGACGCGGGGCTTCGTCCCTTCGGCTGGCTCACGTTCCGCGGCGGCGTTCGCGGCGACATCTTCACGTATGACGTGCTCGACAATTGCGCGCAGCGGAGCGTGCGCGCGCCCTCGGCGTCGAATCCCCCCGGCGACGCGAGCTGCCTCTCGCAGCAGAACGACGCCGATGCCGGTGTGCGCTACCGCGAACCGCACGACCGGCGCGGGACCGCGAGCTTCGCCGTCATGCCACGTGGCTCGGTGCTCATCGGTCCGTTCACCGGCTTCACCGCGTCCGTGTCGCTCGGCAAGGGCGTGCGTTCGATCGATCCGGTCTACATCAACCAGGACTCGCCGACGCCGTTCGCGAGCGTCGATGCGCGTGAGCTCGGCGTGAGCTATGCGCGCGGAGTCGGTCGCGACGTCGAGCTCATGGCGCGCTCGATCTTCTTCCAGACGCACGTCGATCGCGATCTCATCTTCAGCGAGACGGCCGGACGCGCGACGCTCGCCAACGGCACGACGCGTACCGGATGGGTCGGTGCGGTCCGCGCGACCGGGCCGTGGTTCGATCAGGCGGCGAACGTCACGCTCGTCCGATCGACGTTCGATGACACGCACCTCCTCGTTCCGTACGTCCCGGACGTCGTCGTGCGCTCCGACACGGCGGTGCACCACGAGCTGCCGTGGCATCCGGGCGGAGAAAAGCTCACGGGCGCGCTCGCATCCGGCATCACGTACGTCGGGCGGCGCGCGCTTCCCTTCGGGCAGCGGAGCGACGAGATCTTCACCGTCGATGCGTCGGCCTCGGTTGGTTGGCGGATGTTCGAGGTGGCGCTCGTCGCGACGAACCTTCTCGATCGCCGCTACCGCCTGAGCGAGTTCAACTACGCCTCCGACTTCCGGAGCGCGGAGCAGCCGACGCTCGTGCCCGCTCGCCACTTCTCCGCCGGTGCGCCGCGCGGGCTGTTCTTGACGCTCACGGCGACGCTGGGAGGAACATGAAGGAGAGAGGCTTCAGGCTTCGGGCTTCAGGCTTCAAGCTTCCACCTTCGGGCTTCGGGGCGAGAACGGCGCGGCGCACTCTCACTGCGCTGCTGCTCCTATTCGCTTCGATGACGGCGTGCATCGGGACGACCGGATCGGAGATCCTCTCGTTCAAGGCGTACGCTGCCGGGCTCGCGTCGCTGCCGCCGGAGACAGCAACGCAGGGGCTGTCGTTCGTGAACAGTCGCGGGTGGTCGATCACGCTCACGCGGGCGAAGCTCCACATCGGCGCGGTCTATCTGAACCGATCCGTTCCCGTGTCCGGCGGGCAGGAGCGAGAGTGTTTCCTGCCCGGTGTCTACGTCGCGCAGGTGCTCTCCGGCGTCACGATCGATGCGCTTTCGCCCACGCTCCAGCCCTTCCCGGAGGCAGGGAGCGGGACCGCGGACCACGCCATCACCGGTGAGGTGTGGCTCACGAGTGGGCGCGTCGACGAACCGGAAGATCGCACCGTCATCGCCGACGTCGCGGGGACGGCCACCCGCGGCGCCGAGACGATGCGCTTCGAGGGGACGATCACGATCGGCAAGAACCGACGCACCCCGCCGACCAATGCGGCACGGCCCGGCGCCAATCCGCTCTGCGCGGAGCGCATCGTGACGCCGATCCCGGTCTCGGTGACACCGACGGACGGTGGCTCGCTCGTCGTTCGCGTGGACCCTCGCGTGTGGTTCGCGAACGTGGAGCTCGGCGAGCTCACGCCCGTGTCGCCCGAGAGCGATCTCCGCCGCATTCCCGACGACTCCGTCAGCCAACCCGCGACGAACCTGTACGCCGGCCTGCGAAGTGCATCGGCAGGCGCCTATCGGTTCGAATGGCTGCCCTGAATTTCCGCTTCGTCGAAGACGCTTCACCGACTCGTCAATTGTGGAAGCGACGACGCTTCAGCGAGTCGTCAACTGAAGAAGCGATCACATCCTTGCAGGGTTTCGTATCTGGATTATCTGAGGCTCTGGAAGCTCGATCATGATGAAGAAGACCGCGCTCGCACTCGCACTCGCCACCGTCGGCTCCGTCGTCGCGTGCTCGTCGCACGATCACGACGATGTCGCGCCGAACCTCACGGTGACGATCTCGGGAGAGGGCGCCGCGCTCACGGGCTTCGCATTCCCGCCGGCGTCGTCGAACGACCTCGCGTTCGTCGACGGCTGGGACGTGAAGTTCGAGCGCATCCTCGTCACGGTCGACGACATCATCCTCAGCGACAACCCGGACCAGAACCCCACGGACCAGTCTCAGAGCGGCCCGAGCGTCGCGACGGCGAAGGGACCGTGGGCCGTCGACATGACGAAGCCCGGCGCGGTCACGGACATCAAGCCGCGCACCCAGCCGCTCTCGGGCGACCTGCTCGATCACGATCACGGCGCGACCGGCAAGGACCCGCACGCGCAGCCGCTCGCGCGCTTCGACGCGCTCGACGGGAACAAGACGTTCGATCCTTCTCGCCGCTACGGCTTCGGGTTCGACATCGTCACGGCGTCTTCTGCCGCACGGCACACGAACCTCGATGCCGACGCCGAGGTCGACTACGCCGAGATGGCCGCGAAGGGCCTGAGCGTGCTCTACGTCGGCACGGCCACGTTCAAGGGCGTCGACTGCAAGTCGTCCGATCCGAGCTACGACTTCAAGAAGCTCCCGACGACCGTGAAGTTCCGCTTCGGCTTCAAGACGCCGACGAAGTACAAGAACTGCCAGAACACCGATCTGCGCGGCAAGCCGTTCGACGGCGAGGAGGCGCAGCGCGGGGTGCAGGTGAGCGACCCGACGACGGCGCAGATCACGCTGCATGTCGATCACCCGTTCTGGAACACCGTCAGCCACGACGCGGCCGAGCTGTTCTTCGATCAGATGGCGGCTGCAGCCTCGCCGGACGGCGATCTCGTCATCGACGACCTCGCGAAGGTCGACTTCACGAGCTTCAAGGACAGGGATGGAAGCCCGCTTCCGTGGCGCTCGTGCGTCGCGGACAAGCCGGTGAAGTCGGGCGTCCGTCACTTCGATCCGGGCAGCGTCGCCGTCGACCCGAACGGCGCGCCGGAGAGCGCGCTCCGGAGCTACGCCGACTTCGTCGCGTACCAGCAGAGCACGCAGGGCCATCTCAACGCGGACGGACTTTGCGCCGTCGAGCGCAAGTTCGCCGCCCCGCGCTGATCATCGAGGCATCACGGTGCTGATGCGTTCGGGCATCAGCACGCGTGTGCCGGTCTACGACGCGGCGCGCTCTGGGGCGCCCGCCCGCACGATCGCGGGGGTCGCGCCGCGGTCGATGCGGAAGAGCGTTCCGTCCGGCACCTCGCGCCACGGCTCTTCGGTCAAGCGCTCGGACGCGACGAGCACGGCGTGACGGCGCGGCGTCCACGGCGCGTTCGTCGGCGCCAGGCGAGGATCGGTCGGCGTCCGCTCGAGGAGGAAGAGCGTCCGGCCGAAGCGATGCACGAAGCACGACGCTCCATCGGACAGGAGGAAGTTGAACGCGCCGGCCTTCCGCGTACGGAGCTCCTCGGTCGCGATCGCGATCACGCGAAGCGCGTCTTCGCGTGCGGTCGGACATGCGCCGACGCGTGAGAGCCCGGCCTGATCGAGACGCGTCAGCAGGAACGCGAAGAGCACCTCGCTGTCGGTGTCACCACGGATCTGCGCCAGACGCTCGGGGGAGATCGTCGCCCGGAGCGACGCATGGTCGACGAGCGTCCCGTTGTGGGCGAAGGCCCAGCCGCTCTGCACGAACGGATGCGTGTTCTCGATGCTCGTCGGGCCGACCGTCTTCTGACGTACGTGAGCGATGAGCACGGTGCCCGCGCTCCGCGACGCGATCTCGAGGAAGCGGTTGCACGCGCCTGCGGGGTTCGTGCCCTTGTGGATGCGCCACACGCCGTCGTGCGGCGAACGTTCGGAAGGGGGCGGTATGGAGCCCGGGCCACCATGGGCCGCGATTCCCCAGCCGTCGGGATGCTCACGCGAGAGCCGCGCGAGGCTCCGCGGCGCCTCCTTCAAGACGAGCCCGAACTCCGTGACGTCCGAAGCAACGACCCCGACTAGCCTGCACATGGGTACGACTCGCGGCGGCTCGACGAGATCGGGCCCGCCAAGCTCTATCTACCACCCGCCTTCACTCCGTCGAGTTTCGTGCACCGATTGCGGATCGAAGCTCGATCGCACGCTGACGAATGGCCGGCCAGAAGCGGCCAGAAGCTCTTGGCGGAGCCGTCCTGCGTCTCGGCGCCGTCGCGACAGGCCGGTGCGCTGGCTCATCCGCAATCCGGGGGTAAAATGCGCGGATCCACGCCGTACATACGGGGCGCCGTTCTGCCGTCGAAGAGGCGGCGTCCACCCGAACGCCGGAGTGAACGATGATGCGTACTTCGTTGCTTACGACCTGCATTCTCGGCGGAATCTTCGCCGTAGCGTGCTCGAGCAGCCGCGACTCCGGCTTCGGTGACGGCAGCTCGTCGGGCGGGGCAGCGGCCAGCCAAGGACCATTCGGCGGAGGCGACGGCGGCGGCACGACATCGAGCGGCAAGCCGTGCATCCCGGATCCGGCCAACTACGACGTGCCGGGCAACAACTGCGATGACGACGGTGACGGGAAGATCGACAACCCGCCGACGTGCGACGACGGTCTCGCGGTGACGGGCGACGCGGAAGCGGTGGCGAAGGCGATCGGCATCTGCACGAAGGCGAGCGACAAAGGTTATGGCCTCGTCTCGGCGACGTTCACGCGCGGCTACAACCGCAACGACGCGCCGCACGACGAGCAGCACGGCATCCTTCCGAAGTTCGGCAACGTCATCAAGCCGCGTGAGGGCAAGTCGCTCGCCGTGCTCAGCACCGGCTTCGGCCGCGAGTACGACGGAAACGGCAACGAGCCGTTCGGGGGAGTCGTAGACGACGATTTCTTCGGTCCGACCTACAACGGCAAGGACTGGTACAACTTCGGGCGGTCGACCAACAACAAGCCCGGAAACGGCACCCCGCCGCCGGGCTTTCCGAAGGCGGCTTCGGGCTGCAAGCAGCTCAATGTCGTCAACGACGTCATCAACCTGAAGCTCGAGCTGAAGGCGCCGCCGAACGCGAGCGGCATCCGCTTCGACTTCAACTTCTATTCGGGCGAGTGGCCGGCGTACATCTGCTCGCCGTTCAACGACGGGTTCATCGCGTATCTGACCGCGAAGGGGTTCAACAACGGTCAGGCCGACAACGTCTCGTTCGACAAGGACAACAACCCCGTCAGCGTCAACAACGGCTTCTTCGATCGCTGCACGCCGGGCTCGCAGACCGGCTGCGCGCCGGACTCGCAGAACCGAGCAACCGCTGCATGCCCGGGCGGCGTCGCGGAGCTGGGCGGGACGGGGTTCGGGATCGACGGCCAGTGGTGCAGCCCGTATCCGGCAGGGTCGAACGCCGTGACGACGAACGGCGGCGCGACCGGATGGCTCACGTCGCAGGCCCCGGTCCAGGCTGGCGAGACGTTCACGCTCGAGCTCATGATTTGGGACACGGGTGACGCCGTGCTCGACTCGAGCGTGCTCATCGACAACTTCACCTGGGCCGAAGGCGAGGTCACGACGTCGACCGACCGCCCGCCGAAATGACGCTCGGACAGCGGCCGACCGTCTGACCCGCTCCGCGTCGCATCGAAGCTCTGCGCGACGGATCCGCGGAGCGCGCCCGACCGAGGCGGAGTAGATTCCGGCTGATGTCCTCCTCCTCTTCGCGGTTCTTTCGAACCCTTCGCATCGCCGCGGCCGTGATCCTCGGGCTCGCTGCGGTGCTTCATGTGATCCGGGCGGCGCAGGGGGAGGGGAGCGTCGCGCGTCACGTCGTGTTCGTGCTGATCAATGGCGGCCTGGCTGCGCTGCTCGTGTGGAAGCCGCGCTGGGCGTTCTGGCCGGCGATCGCGCTGACCGTCCAGCAGATGTGGAGTCACGGTCTCGATCTGTCGCGCTCGTTCCTCGGCACCGAGCCGCTCGACTGGGTCTCGCTCGCCGTCTGCCTGTTCTTCCCGACGCTCGACACGATCCTCTTCATCGAGCGGCGCGAGGAGGACGAGGCGAGAGCCGCGGCCGAGGCGGGCGTCGAGACGTGACCGCGCCGACGGTCAACGTCGGAACGCGATCGTCGAAGGCGTCTCGCGGATCATCGTGAGCGTACGAATGGCGGTGTCGATGGCCATCGCCGCGGGCTCGAAGTGCCACGAGATCGACGCCATGCGCCGCGGCGGATCGATCTCGAGCGTCGGCACGTCGAAGTGCGCGAGCGACAGCAAGAACGTCCGCACCTTCGGGACGAGGAAGCGCCGCACGTCGCTCGTCGCGCCCTGGATGAAGAAGAGACCGTCGAACGACGCGTCGCCGACCTCGACCTCGTGGCGCCATCCCATCGCCTTCGTCACGGCCGCGAAGAGCGACTCGTGCTTGACGAGGATCGGCGGCGTCGCTCGAGCGACGCTCGTCACGAGCTGCATCGTGACGTCTGCGAGCTGACCGTTCTTCGTCGGCACTGCCGATGCGCGGAGAGCGAACGGCGCATCACGATGCCGGAAGCGCGCGACGCACGACCACCAGCCGTCGGCGGCGAGATCGACGTCGTGCACTGTCTCGCGAAGCGCTGTCTCGAACGCTTGCAGGAATGCGCGACCATCGTTGGAGCAGAGGCGCGGCCCACTGCCGGGGACCAGCGGCGGGTCGGCGACCTCGGGAGGCATCTCGAGCCATTCCTCTTCGAGCGCCGATGCACGCGCGAGCCAACCGTCGAGCTCGGCGGCATACGCGGAGAGAAGGACCTCGGCACGCGCGAGCGCTTCGAGCGACTCGGCGCCGATGAGCTCGAGCGCTTTGCGAAGGTCTGCGAGCCGCTCGCGGATGTAGGGCTCGAGGTTCGTCCAGAACGCGTCGGTCAGCTCCGTCTCGCGCTCGCGGATCCGAGCATCGAGGTCGGCGAGTCGGGCGCGTATGCCTACGTGCACATCGCGGTAGAGGTCCGCTCGCATCCTCTAGTGTGGCCACCGTCCAAGCCTTCGCGCAAGGACAGCTGGAAGCGACGGCGGGCGATCATCGCGCGCAGTGTCGCGAGCGCTTGCAACGGCGCGCCGCTGAGGCCCGCGCGCGCGTCCTACACGTGGAACGTGAGGGCACGCGCCTTCCGAGCGCGGCTGTCGACTATTCGGTTGGAAGGGCCTTCGACTTCCACTCGCGCCAGCCACCCGCCATCGACTTCACGTTGCGGTAGCCCATCTTCTTCAGGCTCTCCGCCGAGAGCGCGGAGCGGAAGCCGCCGCCGCAGTAGAGGACGATGTCCGCGTCGGGATCGGGGATCGCCTTCTCGATGTCGCGTTCGAGGATGCCTCGCCCCATGTGCCGCGCGGTCTTGATGCGCCCGTTTGCGAATTCGCTCTCCTCGCGCACGTCGATGAGCGCGAAGCTCTCTCCGTTGGCGATTCGCTTCGCCACCTCGTCGGTCGTCACTTCGGTGATGTCGGCGCGCGCGTCGGCGCAAAGCTTCTCGAACCTCGGCGAGTGATCCATGACTTCTTCCTACCGCATTTGGGCGCGCCATGACCTCTGCCGTTTGCGCCGCAGCGCGGAGCGGAGTACGCATGCACGCGATGGCTCTTCCTCCGCGGCTCCGCGAGCGGATCGAATCCGGCGGGTTTCCGTCCGACTTCCTCTCGGAGGATCCCGCTGACCTGGACGAGTACGGCCGCGACTGGACGCGCGTGGTCGCGCCCGCGCCCTCTGCGATCGCGTTCCCGCGATCGACGGACGAAGTGTCGCGCCTGCTTGCGGCATGCAACGCCGAGCGCGTTGCGGTCGTGCCTTCTGGTGGAAGGACGGGGCTCGCCGGCGGCGCGGTCGCCGCGAACGGCGAGATCGTGCTCTCGCTCGCGAAGATGCGGCGGATGGACGAGGTCGATCGACTCGGCGCGACCGTCCGCGTGCAGGCCGGCGCGATCACCGAGGCGGTCCACGCGCACTGCGCGACGCATGGCCTCACGTGGCCCGTCGACTTCGCGTCGAAGGGATCGAGCACCGTCGGCGGCAACATCGCGACGAACGCCGGCGGCGTGAAGGTCATTCGCTATGGCCTCACTCGCCAGTGGGTGCTCGGGCTCGAGGTCGTGCTCGCCAACGGGCAGGTGCTTTCGGGGCCGAGCGCGCTCGAGAAGAACAACACGGGCCTCGATCTCCGGCAGCTCTTCATCGGCAGCGAGGGGACGCTCGGCGTGATCACCGAGGCGACGTTGAAGCTCACGCGTCTTCCCGGCGTCACGACCGTGATGCTCTTCGGCGTACGCGACGTCGCCGGAGTGCTCCGCCTCTTCCGCGAGGCGCGCTCCGGGCCGTTCACGATCTCGGCATACGAGTTCTTCTCCCAGAGGTGCCTCGACCGCGTCGTCGCGCATCGAAAGCTCCGTCCGCCGTTCCCCGAGCCGTCGGACTACTACGTGCTGCTCGAAGTCGAAGGTGAGGGATCGAGCGAGGTCGACGCCGCGCGCCTGTCCGAGCGGCTCGAGCCGTGGATCGAGCGCGTGTTCGCCGACGATCTCGCGACCAACGGGACCCTCGCCCAGCACTCCGGCGAGGCGCGCGATCTCTGGGCGCTGCGCGAAGGGATCAGCGAGAGCCTCTCTGCGACCGGGCTCCCGCACAAGAACGACGTGTCGCTCCCGATCGCGGGCCTCGATGCGTTCGCCGAGGACCTCGAGCAGCTCTTTGCGCAGCGTTATCCCGGATGGGAGATCTGCCTCTTCGGGCACGTCGGCGACGGCAACCTCCACATCAACGTGATGAAGCCGGACGCGATGGATCGCCCCGACTTCTTCGCCAAGACGAAGGAGGCCGATCGCGATCTGTTCGCGATCGTCCAGAAGCACGGCGGCAGCATCTCGGCCGAGCACGGGATCGGGATCCTCAAGAAGCCCTTCCTTTCGTACAGCCGCAGCGAGGCCGAGCTCGAGGTCATGCGTTCCGTGAAGCGCGCGCTCGATCCGAACGGCATCATGAATCCGGGTAAGATCCTGGACGCATGAAGCTCCGCCGCTACGCCGTCCTCACCTTCGTCGCCGTGACGGGGGCGGCAGCGGCATGCAGCGACGAGCCGAGCACCAATGTGCCGGTGCGTCCGGCACCTCCGTCCAGGCACGCTGCGCTCGTCGATGCGCTGGTCGACGATCAGCGCTCGTTCGCGTTCGATCACGGCGACTGGCTGGAAGACCTCGGCGACGCGCCGTTCTACGGCCTCGCGTGGCTCGCGCGTCGTGCGCAATCCGGCGCGCTCGACGCCGACGGGATCGCTCGACGCGATGCTGCCGTCGCTCGAGCGAAGACGCTCCTCGAAGGGAACCTCCTCGAAGGCGACATCCAGGACCGCGTGATGGCGGCGCTCGGGGTCATCGAACACGTCGGCGCGTCCGGCGATCGATCCCTCGTGCCCGTGATCGACGACTTCGCCGATCGCCTCGACTCGCTGACGCGCACGCTCGGCGACTACATCGAAGTGGGCGCCGATCGGAGCTGGGCGCTACGAACGTACGGACCGACGGCGGTGACGGCGCTCGTCGCGCTCGTCGACGCCCAGTATGCGCTGCTCGTCGGCGGAGACCGCGCGCACGAGCGCATCGATCGGGCGCTCGCGATCGACGCGAAGATTCGCGAGCGCGCCCTCACGGATCTTGCGGACGCCGCGACCGGACGCCAGGCCCGCGGGTATGCGTTCGCGCCGGGGCAGCCGGGCCTGTTCGATTACCCGAACGTGGCGATGTTGCTCCTCAAGGCGCGGCTGTTTCGCCTCACGAAGCGCGAGGAGTTCCGCCTCGAGGCGCGCGCGGTCTACGTCGCGCTCCAGCCGCTCAAGCTGTCGGACGTCCCCGCGCGCTACGCGTCGCCGTATGCGAAGGCATCGCTCGGGATCGACACGCGCGACCTGTCGACGCTCTCGAGCCAGAACTACCTCACGCTGGGGCTCCTCCTGCTCTTCGAGATCACCGGCGACCAGCGGTTCGTCGACGAGGCCGATCGAATGCTCGACGGCATCGCCGCGATGCGCGGCCCGTGGTGCACGAGCAACGTCCACGATCCCGGCGCCTGCGCTCCGACGTGCTCGGCGGGACAGGCCTGCGTCACGAGCGCGTGCACCGCGGACCGCTGCACGACGGGCCTTCTTCATCACGTCGTCGACGGCCGCCTTGCCCTCCCGCAGGACGGGACCGTCTTCTGCTCGGGGTGCAACCTGCAGACGCTCTACGTCGCGGGCTACCGGCGCATGCTCGCGGGCGAGCCGTATTGACGGCTTCGACGTCGAAGGTTTCGAGCCTGGTGGGTCACTTCGACGTCGAAGCATTCCGCCCCAGCTCGACCGTTCGTCCCCGTTGAGCCGCTCAGCTAGCGCTTTTCCGGCTGCTTCGGCGTCGCGGTCTTGTCGTCCTTTTCCGTGACCGCGTCGAAATTGGCGAGCTTGTCGGGGCCGACGTCCTTTCCGTGACTCGGGGCGTCGCTCGCGGGGAACGTCGCCTCGACCGCCTCATCGACCTTCTTCTGCTCTTTCTTGTCCGGGCACATGCTCGGGGAGTTGCACGTCGAGTGCCATCCCCGTGCTTGGGCTCAGTACAGAATGCGCGTCTTGATCGACGTTGGCAGCGCCTTGATGGCGGCGCGCACCTCGTTCGCGACCTCCTTGTCGAGGTCCATGACGAGGTAGCCGACCTCGGGATCGGTCGCGAGGACCTGACCGAGGACGTTCGCGTTCCGATCGGAGACGATCTTGTTGATGTCGCGGAGAACGCCCGGGACGTTGCGGTGGACGTTCAGGACGCGATGAGCGCCGGGGAGCTTCGCCTGATCGATCAACGGGAAGTTGACCGCGCCGGCGGTCGCGCCGCTGTTCGTGTAGCGCGTCAGCGTGTTCGCGACCTCGCGACCGATCGACTCCTGCGCCTCCGCCGTCGAACCGCCGATGTGCGGCGTGAGGA
>JAEXCN010000041.1 GCA_023402175.1 Pseudomonadota bacterium
GAATGGGGAGGAGA
Source organism: Pseudomonadota bacterium (assembly GCA_023402175.1). Taxonomy (GTDB): domain Bacteria; phylum Myxococcota_A; class Polyangia; order Polyangiales; family Polyangiaceae; genus Labilithrix. The sequence goes on from JAEXCN010000041.1 coordinate 15, forward strand.
CAGAGTCCCGCGGCCCGGACGGGCTCCGCTCATCCCCCCTCCTCCGAGACGTCGCACGAAGCGTATCACGGCCTCGGTCGAGGCAAGCTCCGCGGCGCCTGCGGCCTCGAGCCGGGCGCCTCGTCGAGCAGATCGAGCGGCTCTTCGGGGCGCGCGGTGAAGGACGTGCAGCCAGGGCCCTCGACGGTCCCCGCATACGAGAGCGCGTGACGTCCGCTGCCGCGGCGCGTGATCGTCCCGACGAGGTTGATCAACGCATAGTTTTGCGGCTGCTCGATCCACTCCTGGCCGACGAGACGAAGCCGCTTCGTTCTCGGATCGTACGTGCCCCGCATCCGAGCGGCGCCGTCGGACGGCGCGTAGCCGGTGCTCCCGTCGAAGTGGAACTCGAACGTCGCCTCGAGGCGCACCGGCTCGTCGTCGCCGTCGCGGCGTCCGACGTCCTCGAAGGTGAGGATCATCTCGGTCGGTCCCTGACGGCACGAGTACGTGCCCGTCCAGCGATCGCCTGGCTTGAACGGGAGGTCCGCCGAGGCATCTTCCGGTGCGACCCCGTCCGGCCGGCCCGCGAGCGCAAGCGCGGACGCCGACGCATTGGCGTCGATCATCGGCGCTTCGACGACGCCGGCGCTGCGGACGCAGGCGATGCCGAAGACCGCGAAAAGGCCGAATCCGGCGAGCCCCGCGCTAGTTGACCGTCTCACGGTGCATCGACGCACGCTCGTCGGCGACGTCGTCGCTCGCTTCGCGCTTCGCGTTCTCCACTTCGGCGCGGAGCACGCGATCGACCTCGGCCTGCATCTGGCCGGACAGCGTCTTCCACCACATGACGAAGTCGGCCTGGAGCGACCAGAGCGGGTACTTGAAGGTCGCCGGCTTGTTCTTCTCGATGAAGAAGTGGCTGAACCATGCCGGACCGTAGCCGAGGACCGGCGCGATCAAGAGGAGCCAGCGGCGCTTCGTGAGGAGGCCACCGGCAAGGCAGCCGATCGCCGCCGTCGTCCCGACGAAGTGGAAGATGCGCGTCGCCTTCTTCCGGTGCTCGCCGACGTAGAAATCCCAGAACTGCTCGAACGTCTCGATCTTGGGCTCGGTCATGGGCGTCTCCGCGGTGGCCATCAGGATTACCCCCCGGCGTGGTCGTGTCCAGTGTCGTTGACCGGCTCGGGGTCTCCACGTAAGCGATTGGCGGTGCGGAAGCGGATGACGCCGCGATGGCTGGAGACAGTCGTGTTCGTGCTCGTGGCGCTCGTCGCGATCAAGACCACCGACGGGCTCCGAGGAACATTCGACGTCGGCCTCGACGACGAGACCGTCTACCTCGACGGCGCGCGTTACCTCGGAGTCCACACGCTTCCGATAGCGGAGAGCAGCCCGCTTTACCCGGCGTGGTACCGCCTTCTCTCCGTCTTCGAGCCCGATCGGCTCCGTCTCTACTTCCTGAACTGGTTCGTACTCACTGCTGCGCTTCCCATGGCGCTCTACGCGCTCGCGCGACGCTCGGGGGCGACGCTCGCCGCGGCGGCGGCGATAGCAGTCGCGTGGTCACTCTCGGCCTCCGCGATGACCTGGCCTTTCGTGACGAAGTTCGCAGCGCTGCTCCTCGCGGTCGGCGCATTCGCGGCGACCTTTCCGCGCGACAGGCGCATCGGCGCCGCGATCACGTCCGTGACGCTCTCCCTCGCGGCGTACGCCCGAGCGGAGCTGACCATGTTCGCATACGTACTCGCCGCATTCGTCGGCGCGTGGGGCCTGGTCTCGTTCGCACGTCGGAGCAAACCTTGGCATACGCGTTGGCCTGGCCTCGTCGCGGCGCTCTTCGCGACAGCGACCGCCGTCGTGCTTCGCATGCACTTCGGCGACACCGGCACGCAAAACCGTGCGTTCTTCGCGTTCGCGCAGCACTACGCGCTCAATCTCGTCGAAGACGGACACCTGCCGATCGATCCTTGGACGAACTGGCACACGCTTTCGCGGCCGGCATTTCCCACGGCGAGCACGGTCCTGGAGGCGGTAAAGGAGAACCCCCGCGCCTTTCTCTGGCACATCACGCGGAACCTGAAGACGCTCCCGCGGACCCTGGACGAGCTCTTCCGACCGCTGCGTTACGTGCCCGTACCGCTCCGCAACATTGCCACGCTCGGCTTCGACGTTGCGCTCGCGACCGGCGCGTTCGGGCTGTTTTTCGCACGCCGACGCCGGCCGGGTGCGATCCGCACGTGGCTTCCTCTGCTCGGCCTCGTGTTCGCGTCGACGATCGCATCGATCGTCGTCGTCTACCCGCGAGAGCATTACGTCCTTCCGCTCTGCTTCGTGGGCACGGCCGCTCTGGCGTCGGGCACCGGCCGAATCGCGGAGGCGCTGTCGACGATCGCCCCCCTCCGTTCCACGATGCGCGTCGGGCGGGCTCTTCTCGTCGTTGCGCTCGTGCTCTTGCTCGCGGCGTTGCCCTCGTTCCGGATGGGCGGCGCACCTTCGCTCGTGGCATCGGCGATCCCTCCGCCGGGCGCGTGGGTGCAGCAGAACGTGCACACGATCCACACGCTTCGTGAGCTTCACCTCGTGGGCCGGCTCGTCATCCTCGAGTCCGACTATTCGCGCGGGCTCTACGCCGACTACGACTACGTCCGTGTAGCGCAGTGGGAAAAGGCTTCGTCGTTTCGCGATTTCGTCCATGCGCGAGCGATCAACGTCATCGTGCTCGACGATCGTCTCCGCAACGATCCGCGTTTCGCGAACGACCCAGAATTCCGTGACTTCGTCGACGAGCGTGAGGTGCTCGACGACTTCGTACGGGTGCCCGTCGCGTCGACGAACGTCGTGATCGCCGTTCGTCGCGCGCTCCTGCCGGCCTCTGCCCCCTGAGGGCCTGGAATCCAGAGAGCGGCCGCCCCGCACCGGCGGGTGGATCGGGGAGCCACTTTCTGGCAAGGTTCGCCCAATTTCCGGCGGTTCGTGCGATCACGGACCACGAATCAAGGCTTGTCTTGTGATGCAGTTACGCCGTCTGGCCCCTCTTCTCCGTGACCGCGGGGACCTTCTCGGCAGAGTGCTGCTCGGCGCCGGTCAGATCGCGGCCATCGCGTGGTTCTCGCCCGGCCGCGGCCTTCCGCTCGACGACGCATGGATTCACCAGGTCGTCGCGCGCACGTTCGCGGAGACGGGGACGCTCGGCTACGCGCCGGGACAACACGGTGCGGCCGCAACGAGCTATCTCTGGGCGGCGCTCCTCGCGATCGGGTTCAAGCTGCGCATTCTCGAGGCGACTCGATGGGCGCTCGTCCTGAATGGGCTCGCGACGCTCGCCACCGGTCAGCTCCTCCATTCGCTGGTCCTGCGCGCGCGTCCCGCCGGCATCGCGCCCCGCTCTTGGCACGTCACCTCGCTCGTCGTCGCGCTTCTCGCCTCGATCTCGCCGAACATCCTCTGGTTCACCGTCTCCGGGATGGAGGCGATGCCTTTCGTCGCCCTGTCGCTCACGGCCATCTGGGCAGCGACGACCAACGAAGAGCGGCGTCGCCATGCCGTGATCGCGGGCGTCGCCGCCGGGGCGCTCGCGCTGCTCCGTCCGGAGGCCGCTCCGCTCGGTGGGTTGCTCGCAGCGCACGCGCTCTGGCGAAAGCGAAGGCAGAGCATCGCTGCGATCGCCGCTCCATGGATCGCGTGCGTCGCCATCTACGTCGGCTCGAACATCGTGAAGACGGGTCACGCCGCGCCGAGCACGCTCGCGGGACGACGCTGGCTCTGGTTCGAGATGACGAGCGGCCTCTCGCGCACGGATCGCGCGCTCGACTTCCTCGACGCCTGGACGACGCGCCTCGGGAGCTTCACGTTCGACACGAGCCCGGCGGTCATCTGGATCCTGATCGCGATCGCGGCTTATGGCGCGCTCAGGCTCGTGCGCGGCTCCGGCGCTCGCCTCCGTGACACCGCCGTGAGCGAAGACGCGCCGAAGCTCCTCTTCGCATGGGCCTTGTTCCACGCGACGTTCTACCTGCTCCTGCTGCCCACGCCGGGACACGGCGGCCGGTATCAGCCGTTCACTCCGCTGCTCTTCGCCGCGTGCCTGCCGCTCGGAACGGCGTTCTTCCTCCGCGAGGTCGCGCGCGTCGCCGGCAGCCCGGAAAAGCTGCGGTTCGGCTGGTTCGCCGCACTCGGGAGCATCCCGTGGATTGCGCTCGCCGCGCCGGTCACGGCGTCACTCCGCCATGCAAACGCGCTGGCCGTCGCCCATATCCAGGCGACCGAGATGGGAGCGGGTACGTTCCTCAACGAGCTGCCTGAAGGCACGATCGCGAGCTTCGACATCGGCGGGACCGGATGGGCGTCGAGCCGGCCTGTGGTCGACCTCGGCGGACTCTCCGATCCGAAGACCGCGGCGCTGCTCGAGACCGGCCGCATCTCGACGTGGCTCGAAGAGAATCAGGTTCGCTGGCTCGTGCTGCCGCAATCGTACGAGCCCGTGCTCCCGGTGTTCGAGGACTACCGCGCGCGGCTCCACCTCGCCGAGAATCCCGCACTCCGCCTCGTGCCCGTGCGCGTCTTCGAGACGCCGTTCGACAAATGGCAGCCGTCGATCCGCGCGACGTGGAACGCAGCGCCGAAGCAGGTCGTCTACGAAGTCCTCTACACGAAGCGTCCCGGCCCGCGCGAAGTCGCGATGATCGCACCGGATGCGCTGCGTCCGATACCGGATCCCGCTCGGCTCGTACCAGCTCGCGAGCGCGTCGTCGCGGAGCACATGCTCGCGACACTCGCTGCATGGGACCTGCCGATCGACGTGCGGCTCGCGCCGACGCGCCCCGCAGAGGCGGCATCGAACAGCAGCGCTCCCGCGGCCGAGCTCGGCGCCGCATCGGAAGGCACGACAGGTCCGTGCACGATCACGCTCGGCTGGTGGGGATTCGCCGTCGAAGACTGCTCGGCCGTCGGCGCCCCTGACGTGCTCCGCACGCTCGTCTACGAGCACGCCGGGCGTTACATCGACGTCGGCGATCTCGGCGGGGCGCTCCGTGCGATCCCGCATGTGGTCGCGCACGCGAAGCGGCGCATCGATCCGCGCTTTCATCCGCCGCTCGCTCCGCTCATGCCGCCGCTGCCCGGTGGCGTGTTCATCTCGCCGATGCGCGCGGGCGGCTTCGGTCCCGTCGTCTTCCTCGGTAGCCTTCTCGCGGCGATCGGGATCGAGCTCGCAGGCCGGCGGAACGTGCGTGTACCGCGGCTCGTCGGGCTCGTGCGCTCGCGGCTCTTTGCCGTCCCGACGACCGCAATCCTGCTCCTGAACGCGATCCTTGCGTCGGTCATGCTCTCGGGGTGCAGTCACGACGTGGACGTTGCAGGCGCCGTCTGGCGCGGCCGCGGCGCAGTCGAGATCGCGCTCGCGAACGGGGGCAGCGCCGACAGGGCAGCGGGCTCTCGACGCATACCGCTCGTCGACGCCGCGCTCGCCGGAGACGCGGAGATCGTCTCGCTGCTTCTCTCGCGCGGCGCGAAGCTCGACGTCGCGGCGCCGGACGGGACGACGCCGCTCCATCACGCGGCACGTCGCGGGCATCACGCGGCGGCTCTGGTCCTTGCGTCGGAGATGCGCCGGGATGCGCCTTCGACCGTGCTCGATCAGCCCGCGGGGGCTCGACGTCGAACGGCTCTCCACGACGCAGTCGCGGCTGGCTCCGTCGAGACCGTCAACGTGCTCCTGCGCGCAGGCGCCGATCCGAACAAGGCCGACGCGTTCGGACAGACGCCTCTTCATCTCGTCCCTGCCGGAGACCCCACTCGAGCGAGGGCCATCGCCGTTCTGCTCATCGATGCGGGCGCCGAACCAGGCGCAGCAGACGCTCGCGGCTTCACGGCCTTGCATGCTGCAGCGGCCGCGGACAATGTCGGCATCGTGCGCGCGATCCCCGGATCGAGCGACGTGCTGGGAAAGAAAACCCCTTCCGGCGACAGCGCGCTCGACATCGCGCTCCGTTACGGTCGAGATCGCGCGGCCGAGGCGCTCGTCGCGTCAGGCGCCGTTCCTTCACGCGAGGACGCGTGGCCGCCGCTCCACGAGGCCGCGGTCATGGACGCGGTCGACCGCGCGGCGAGCCTCATCGCGAGCGCGGCGGATACCGAACGGCGCGTACACGGCAAGACGGCGCTCGATCTCGCGGTCGAGCACGGCAGCAAGCGGGTGGAAGCGCTCCTCCGCGAGCACGGAAAATGACCGGGGAGGAGAAAGCGCACGTGGGGGAGCCTTCTTCATCGACGCCCGCTCGCGCTGCAAACCTCGGCGCGTTCGGCGCTTCGATCCGTTCGCGCGCCGGGTGGCTGCTACCTGCGCTCGTCGCGCTCATCGGTCTCGTGCCGAGCGCGATCGCGCTGCGCGCGCAGACCTTCGCGATCTTCGGCCGCGATCAGGGCATCTTCCAGTACGTCGCCTGGGCGCTCCGCAACGGGGAGCGCGTGTATCGCGACATCCACGAGATCAACGGCCCGCTTCCGCACGCGTGGCACTTCGTCATGCAGCTCCTCGGCGGCGAGGACGAGCACGTCTTCCGTTCGATCGACACCGTGATGCTCGTGACCGCGTATGCGTTCGCGGCGGCCACGCTCCCGCGATGGATCGGCCTCGACCTCGGGGAGGGCAAGGCGCGGCTCCGCGCGCTCGTGCTCTGGTCGCTCGCGGGGCTCACGATCCTCGGCGCGCAATACACCCGTTACGACTGGTGGCACACGTCGCAGCGTGAGGCCTTCTATTCGATCCTGGTCCTCACCTCGCTCGCGCTCCAGTCGATCGGCCACACGACGCGCGATCCGAGGCGCGCGCTCGTCGCGTTCTTCTTCGCCGGGATCACGACGGCGCTGACGTGGTTCGGCAAGCCTCCGTGCGCGATCTTCTCCGTTCTTCAGGGGCTCGTGCTCGTCCTCGATCGGAAGCACGTCGCGGTCTCCGTCCCGCGCGCGACGGGGAGCGCGGTCCTGGGTGGGTTGCTCGTCGCCGGCGCGATGTTCGCGTTCGTGCTCCGGTACGAAGACTTCGGCCGCGGGATCGAAATCCTCTCGAAGGTGCCGCAGCTCCATCACACGATCTGGAACGCGACGCTCCTCGGTTCGTACCGGTCGTACAACAACGGCCCGCGCCTCGACTGGGCGATGGCGAGCTTCGTCGCCTTCCTCGCGACGTACTTCGTCCTGAAACTGCCGCGCCGCGCGCTTCTCGCGGGTGTGCTCCCCGCGGGCGGCTTCCTCGTGTTCGCCGGTCAGGGGAAGGCGTTCCCCTACCATCTCCACATGCTGACGCTCGGCACGGGCGTCGCGCAGCTCGTCATCGTCGGCGCGGTCGCGAAGTACTTGCAGACCGCACCGAGCACGGCGCGCCGCAGCGATGCGTTCGCGATCGCCGCCGCCGTCGCTGCGCTCGCGATGGGCGCCAAGTCGGGAGAAGACGCGTGGAAGTCACCCGCCGTCCGTCACGACTGGGCGAGCGTCGGCTCGACGCCCGAGAAGCGCGCGAGCCGCGCCTACTTCGATCGCTTCCCGTGGGGCGACTACTTCGCGAACGACCTCCGCGACGCAGCCGCCTATCTCACGTTCCACACGCTGCCCGACGAGCGCGTGCAGATCTACGGCTTCGATCCGTACCTCCTCTTCCTCGCGCGCCGGAAGAGCGCCTCGCCGGTGATCTACAGCTTCGAGCTCAACGTCGACGCTGCGCTCGAGGGCGGACCAGGCGCACGCCCCTCGCCTGAGCTCAAGACGTGGCTCCGCGCGTACCGTGACGAAGCCGAGCAGCTCGTGCTCCGGAGCGTCGATGCATCGCCGCCCGCCGCCTTCGTGCTGATGGATCGCGCTCCGTTCACGCACCCTGCCGACGCCGAAGAGGACTTCGCGAAGCACTGCCCCGACCTCTTCGCGTGGATGACGAAGCGTTACGCCTTCGCAGCTTCGTTCGGCACGATGCGCATCTGGCTGCGGCACGACGTCCTCGCACGCGCCGCGCGGCGGTGACGACTCGCGCGTGCAACCGCACTGAGGAGAGCGGGTCGCCGTGGTATCAGCCCGTTGGACGATGGCGCGTATGAGGAGGAAGCTCACCGAGTCGTGGCCCTCCTTCGCCGTCGCCTTCGCGGTGGCCGCGATCGCGCTCAAGGTCACGATCGGACTTCAGGGAACGTTCGACGTCTACTTCGACGACGAGACGATCTACCTCGATGCCGCGAAACATCTCGGAAAGCGATTCCTCCCGCTCGCGGAATCGAGCCCTCTGTACCCGATGTGGTACCGCGCGCTGAACGTCTTCGAGCCGGATCCACTGAAGCTCTATTTCCTCGACTGGTTCGTCCTCACAGCGAGCTTGCCCGTCCTCCTCTACGCTCTCGCGCGGCGTTCCGGCGCGACGCTCTTCGCAGCCGCGTCGGTCGCGATCATCTGGGCGCTCTCCTCGGCGTCGATGACATGGCCGTTCGTGAGCAAGTTCGCGACGCTCGTCCTGGCGCTGGGCGCGCTCGGCTCCACCTACGTGCGTGATGCACGCATCGCCATTGCGCTCGGCTCCGTCGCACTCTCGGCAGCCGCCTATGTACGTCCGGAGCTCGTGCTGCCGGCGGCAGCGTTCGCGGTCATCGTGCTCTTATGGTGCCTCGCCGCGTTCGTTTGGCACGGGCGCCATCGGCGTCCGCGGGCTGCAGCCTTCGCCGGTCTCCTCGTCGTCGCTCCACCGCTTCTCCTTCGAGCCTTGTTCGGCAACGTGGGCAACCCGTTCGCGTATGGCCGTCAATTCTTCGCGTTCGGGCAACATTACGCACTGAACGTCGTCGAAGCGAAGCAGCTCCCGATCGATCCATGGACGAGCTGGCTGCCGATCGCACGCGAGGCGTTCCCGAAGGCAGGCTCGATCGCGGAGGCCGCGCAGGAGAACCCCGCGGCCTTCATGTGGCACGTGAAGCGAAACGTCTCGCTCGTACCGCACGCGCTCTACGAGCTATTGCAGCCGCTCCCTCACGAGCCGCACGTCCTGCGGGTCGTAACGGCGCTGCTGATCCTGCTGACGTTTGGCTCCGCGTTCGTCGGTCTCGTGCTCCGACGCTCGCGGCGCTTCTCGCCGCCGCTCGTCCGCTTGGTCCCGCTCCTGCTCGCCGTCGCCGCCGCGACCGGCGGCTCGGCGGTCCTCGTCTATCCACGCCAGCATTACATTCTGCCGCTCACGTTCCTGGTGCTCGCCGCGGTCGCAGGCGCGTCCGGCGGCCCGGAACGCTCGAGCGCGGGCTCGCAGTCCCGACCCGTACGCATGCTTCGCGCCGGAGTCGTCGCCGCGACGATGCTACTGCTCGCGGCGATCCCGACAGCGCGTCGCGGCGCGCTCCCATCGATCCTGTCCGCGATCGGCCCTCCTCCTCCGCCCGAGTCGGCGCAGGAGAACCGGGCAACGATCCTCGCGCTCCGAAAGATGGGGCTCGTATCGCTTCCCTGGGGACCGATCGAGCCGCGCGCGGACTGGATGCCGACGGTCGTCCTGCTCGAGCCCGACTACTCGCGCGGCGTGTATGCGTTCTACAACTTCGTGCGGGTCGAACAGTGGCGCAAAGACCGCCCGTTCTGGGACTTCCTCCACGTGACGTGGACGAACGTCATCGTGCTCAATGGGCGCCTACTGAACGACGCACACTTGAAAGACGACCCCGACTTCGTCGCCTTCGTGAAGGGCACGGGAGTGCGTGAGGACTTCGAGACGTATCCGGTCGAAGGGACGAGCGTCGTACTCGCGGTGCGGCGAAGCCTGCTTCAGTTCGCCTCGGTCCACTCGAACCGATAGATGTTCACGACCTTCAGCTCCGGCGGGTCGCTCCAGTGGTACCCGACGGCGGTGGTCCGGACGACGAGGTCGAGCCATTCCCTCTGGATCGCCCATTCTGGAACGATCGTCTCGATCCAGTAGTGCCCTTCGGGGCTGATCGAGTGGCTCGAGCCGATGTAGACGCCGTCGAGGTAGAGGTTGATCGTCGGCTCCGTCCCGACGACCTTCTTGTGGACCCAGCCGACGAGAACGAGCTTCATCGGCCTTTGGCCGTGGCTTTTGAGGCGCACGTGCGCGTTCTGGCCCATCCAGCGGAATGCGTGGTTCGTGAAGCTCGGGTGCCCGTCTTCGCTGTCGACCTCGTACGAGAGCATGCCGAAGCCTTCCTCGAACTGGACGTCGGAGCGCGAGGACACGCCCAATGCACGACCGGCGTCAGCCTCGAGCAAGAGCTTCTTCGCAAACACTTCGCGCTCGCGAACCTCGTCGGCGTACGGGTCGACCTTGTTGCGACTGCTACAGCCGATGATGGCGAGCACTGGCAGCAGCGCCGCTGCAACGACGAAGAAGCGTCTCACGGCATCTCCTTCTTCGGCTGCGCGGCCGGCGGCTCGGCCAGATCGATGACGACGATGCCGCGTTCGGCGTAGACCTCGCGGTGTCGCGTGCGGATGTCCGTCACGTTGTCGATGAAGTCGATCAGGTACGGAGCATACGTCCGCCAGATCTCCTGCTCGTTCACGAACAGCTCGAGGAAGTAGTTGCGCCGGTAGTGATACCGAGAGTGCTCCGGCGTGACGAAGATCAGCCAGCGCAGCCCGAGTGTCTCGAAGTACTGCTCCAGCGCTCGGCTCCCCTTGAACGAGGGCATGCCGGGCGGGAGGCTGGCGTACCCCGGCATGTCGAGGTTCCAGATCGGGTTGCGACGGAAGTCGAGGTGATACGGCTCGTCGACGAGCACGGCGATCCGCTCGCCCGCGGGGATCGCGCCCTGCAAACGCTCGACATACATCTTGAGCTCGGGGGGATCCGTCTCGCGGACGCGCGGGAACGAGTTGGCGAGGAGCTCGATGTTGTGGAACTTGAGGCCGTACTCCTTCCAAAACTTCTCGTGAGAGATCACGAGCTGGGAGAAGGTCGCGAACAGCACGATGCCAGCGGCCACGTGCAGCCGCCCGATCCGTGTCGTCAGCCTGGCCGTTCCCGCACTCAGTGCGACCGCGAGGGCGAGCGCGACGAGAAATGCGAAGGCATAACGGCCGATGTTCTGCGCATCGCTCTGCGTGAGCCCGTGGACAAGGGCGATGAATCCACCGATCGCCCCGACGCACATTGCGCCGAGCGGCCGGCGTGTCGCGGGCTCCCGGATGAACGCTGCTGCGAGGAAGAACAAACCAAGCGTGACCAGCGGAAGCGCATTCACCGCGACATCCGACTGGAACGCGATCTCGCGGATGAAGTTCCAACCGCTGGCGTTGAGTGCCAGCGCTGGATGAAACGTGCCCGGCATCACGGGGTAGAGGAATGTCCGACTCGACTGCCACGAGACGATGAACCATGGCAGGAGCAGCGCGATCGATAGCCCGAGAGCGGCGAGCGGCTCGGCGAGACGGTCCTTCAGCGCGCCCTTTCCTCGAACGAGGCGAGTGACGTACGAGACCGCGAGCACCAGCGCCGGTATCGGAAGATAGTTCTGGCGGAGCGTGCACGCCGCGACGGCAACGAGCGCGATGGGCACGGCGTTCTTCCAGCCGACGCCGGTCTCGCCGGACACATCCCTGTCCTCGGCCCAGACGAGCGTACGGAACAGAGCAAGGAAGAAGAGGACGCCGGAGAAGTAGCTCGCCGTGTTGATCGCGATGCTCTGCATCGCCACGAGCATGAGCAGCGTCGAGAGCGTGAAGAGGATCGCCGGACGCCGGCCCCGCGCTCGGTGTCCCATCATCAAGAGCGCGATGATGATGACCGAGATGCAGCGGTCGAACGTGTGCCCCTGGCTCGGCGCGGCGCGGACGCTGGTGAGCTCGAGGAAGAAGGTCTGCCCGCCGTACGCGGAGAGTCGCCGGAAGCTGAAGGGCTCGATGATCGTGCCCGTGTCGCTCAGCTTCTTCAGGAACGCGAGGTAAGCGATGTCGTCGTCGTACGGGTTCGTGTGCCAGTCGGCGATCGCGCCCAGACAGTGCACACCTACGACGCCCGCAACGATGAGGCCGACGACAGCGAGGGCGGGCTCGCGCCGGATGAAACGTGCGGATCCGCGAAACCATCGGCTGACTTCGTGTCGCTCCCGAACGAGGGAGAGCACGGCAAGCGCGATGCCGATCTCCACGAGGACGAGCGCGGTCGAGCGCACCATCAAGGCGGGAACCATGAGGGCGCCGCCGACGAAGCAGAGGAGGCCGGCGCCCCAGCTTGCACGAAGGCCGAGATCCACTCGCCGCCGTGCCGCCACGACGAAGCGTACGAGCGAGCCGTATCCGATGAACGCGGTAA
>JAEXCN010000046.1 GCA_023402175.1 Pseudomonadota bacterium
GGGGTACGCACCGACGACGTGCTCGAATCCTTGCGGCAGCGGGACGCTCACCGGCGCATGCTTCGTGAACGAAAGCGCGCCGCCTCCGCGGTCGACTTCGCGGATCACGAAGCCCGATGCGCCGGTCCCGTGCGCGACGAAGAGTCGGCCCGAGACGAAGCAGAACCGCCCAGCGATCGACGAAAGATCGACGACGGAAATCGCCGACCACGCGCCGCCGTTCGCCCGGTGCAAATACACGAGCGCCCCAGACTTCGCGCGAGCGAGCACGTGAATGTCGTTCGTGTCCGGATCGACGAAGAGATCGGACGTCGTGATGGTCGGATCGCCTTCGATGGACGGCGCGAGGGCCCATGTCACGGGTGTGGTCGTCGCAAGGTCGCCGACACCGATGCCGCCGGAGAACGTCCAGCTCGGAGCGTTTCCGCTGACGAGCTCGGCGAACATGACGAACTTGCCCGGCGTCGCGCGGTCCAAGAAGCCCGCATTGATGTACGAAGCGTCGTTGTAGCCGCCGATGCCGCCGGTGCGTGGCCCGTTCCAGCCGCTGCCGTAGTTGGCGTACCAGCGGAAGGAGCCGCCTCCTCCGTCGCTCACGTTCGTGAGCCATACGAGGCGCGTCCCGGTCGGATGAATCGCTGCGCCGACGTAGTTGGCCGATGGTCCGACGTCGAGACCGAGGGGCGCGCACGCCGGCGCCGTCGCGTTCCCGGGCTTGTAGCTGCACTCGACGAGGTCCTTGCCGGTCACCGCGACACCGTAGGTGAACAGCGTGTCCGCCGAAGCCACCGTGCCGGTGTTCTGCTGAACACCGCCGGGCAGCGTCACGGAGGCGACCTTCGTCATCGTGACACCGTCGATCTTCCAGTAATCGACGCGCGCGTTCGTGTTCACGTCGCAGCTTCCGACGGCGCATGCGTCGTCGACCCAATAGAGGCCGCTCGTCAGGCGAACGAGATGCCCCAGGTGGGGGCCCCAGCCACCGAACATCGCGCCTGGAATCGCGCGGTGCTCCGACGTGATGACCGCGGTCCGGAAGGTCCACGTGGCGGTGGCAGCATCGTCGGTCGACGTGCTCGGGCCGGCATCCGTTCCGCCGTCCGCTCCGCCGTCCGCTCCGCCTTGGGCCGACGGAGGTGCGATCCCAGAAGGGCCAGCGTCCAGCGGCGCGCTGTCCGAAGACGACGAGCCGCAGGAGAGCGCGAGAACAACGATGGCGAACGTCCCGACCCGCGCCAAATGCCCTGCCCCCTTCCTCCCTTATCGGAGGGTATCAGGCGCGTGAGCCGCTCACCACGAGTGCCCGCGCTCAAGCCCAAGCGTACGCGCCGGGACCTTCCGCTATGCACCCTCTTCCCGAAAGTCATGAGGGGCTGCACCGCGTCGTGGAGCAAGATGGCCCGCGGTTTGACTGCAATCGGGTTCTTCAGCGTGCCCGCATGATAAATTCTTTCGGTCGAGTCACATCCGGGCGTCGTGGCCCGTCATCTCCATGACGTAACGAAGAACGAGGACGTGACCGTGACCGACGAAAAACTCCTGAGCCGCTCCTTCGAAGACGCCCGATCGCACCTCCGGGGCGTGGCCTTTCGCATGCTCGGATCCCTGAGCGAGGCCGACGACGCCGTGCAGGAGACATGGGTCCGCCTCTCGCGCACCGACACGAGCGACGTCGACAACCTCCGCGGCTGGCTCACGACGGTGACCGCACGCGTGTGCCTCGACATGTTGCGCTCGCGCAAGGCGCGCGCCGAAGAGCCGGGCGGCGACGATGTCGCCAAAGAGCAAGCAGCGCCGGACGCAAACGCGGAGCAGGAGGCGGTGCTCGCGGACTCCGTCGGCATGGCATTGCTCGTCGTCCTCGACACGCTCGAGCCGGCGGAGCGCCTCGCGTTCGTGCTTCACGATCTGTTCGGTGTCTCATTCGAGGAGATCGCGCCGATCGTCGGCCGCTCGGACGTCGCGACGCGGCAGCTCGCGAGCCGCGCGCGCCGTCGCGTGCGCGGCGCGCCCGAGGGAGACGAAGCGAGCTTCGCGCGCCAACGCGACGTCGTCGCGAAACTGCTCGCGGCGCTCCGCGCCGGCGACGTGGAGGGCGTCGTGAGCGTGCTCGATCCGAACGTCGTCGTTCACGTCCAGTCTCCAGACGGAACGCCGCGCGAGATCCGCGGCGCACGCGCGTGGGCGAGCTCGGCGGTCGTCTACTCGCGCGCCCTCGAGGGCGTGGAGCCCGCCCTCGTCGGCGGCGCGGTCGGCGCCATCCACGCACCGCGCGGCAAAATCCTCCGCGCACTGCGCTTCACGTTCGAGGGTGACAAGATCGCCGGCGTCGACATCGTCACGGACGCTACCGCGCTTCATTCGCTCGACATCGGTGCGCTCGCGTAGACGAAGAATCCATGCGACAAGCCCCTGCGTGACGGCTCCACGTGTCGTGATGACGACTTCACGGCTGGTCGTAGCGGGACTCCTCTTGGGCGTGGGCTTGGGCGTCGCAGGCGCCTGCTCGCGCCAGCAGCCGACGTTCCCAGACGGAAACGAGGGCGCTCCGCGCGCGGCGGCCGTCCCCTCGGAGCGTGACGTCTCGCGATCGCGACGCTGCTTCACCGTCGCCTCCGAGGACAACTCACCCTCCACGCGCGCGCTGTTCGATGCGAAGCATTGCCAGGGCGGCGGCGTCACGTGGGCGGCCATCCTCGACGTGCTCCTTAGACGCCGAGGCCCGAGCCAGCCCGTCGAGGAGGCTACTCCCGGATGGACGGGCGACGTCCGCATCCTCACCTGGAACGGCGGTCACACTCGCATCGCCATCGATGATGAGGGTGACGCGGCGCTGTTCTGTGCAGACTCGCAGCGCCTCGTCGACGAGATCCAGAACGACGTGAAGCGCCTGAACGCCCACCCGCCCGAGTTGGAGCGAGCCATGACGGAAGCGGACCCGATGGCACTCGAGTGCTTTCGAGACGAGGGCTCGAGCGCACCGCGGTGAACGAGAGCCGCTGCGCCGTCGTCGCCTCTGCTCAGCAGTCCGAATGCTACCGGAAGGACGCCGGAACCACGCTTTCCCGCCGTCGTAGCAACGGTCACCGGTCGCTGGTCCCCCACGATGGTCGCGCTCCTGGTCGGCATCAGCGCGCCTCAGCCGCCGAGTCGCCTGTTCGTCACCATACGCCGCCTCGCGCGCCCTTGCCGTCCCCATCGTCGAGGGGGAAAGGAAATGGTCAAGGCTCGAAGTGCGGTTGAAGAACGCGCGGCCGAACGAAGCGTTCGTGTGAGAAGGTCGCGGGTACGAAGCCGTCGAGCTCTCCTTCCAACGAAGATGACGGAGCCCGACGCAAGCTCACGTGCCCGCGGGCCGCGCCGCGGACCTTCAGGGACATTCTCATGCTCGATTCCAATGCGCCGCGCATGCGTCACGGTTTCGTGAGCGGTCATCGCAGTCCGCGCGCGGACGGGCAAACGTTGGCGCGCAGTACGGCAAGCTCATCGCCGCGAGCCTCGCGCAGAAACGCGCTCCAATAAGCTGCACTACTGGGGTTTACCCTTAGACGGAAACGTCACACCAAACGCTCATCGAGGGGCATTGCCCCCTTGCCCGCGACTTCGTCGAAAGTACCATCAGTACGCCAAAGGGGTGGCCACGAGGGACACGGAGCGAATCGCGCCGCAATCCGTCCCTCGAGCATCCGGCGCGCCCTCCAGGAGAGCGCACGCACGAAGCCCACTTCCCCAGGCACCCATCACGACTAAGCCATGCGCTCTCGCGAACACATACATCTAACAGGCAACAACCACCCATAGAAAGAAGGCATTTTCATGAACTACGCACCCACACCAAACTCATCAAACATCCGCACAATCGAGGCCGAGGCGTTCAATAGGCTTCCAGCGTTGCATGATGCGCATCGCAACCTGGTCGCGAGCGGACACCTGCAACTCGCAAAATCGGTTCTGCAACCCATCTTCGAGAAGTTTGATGCCGGGGAGCATTGGGGCCTCGCTTTGCTTCATCGCCACTGGGATCTGCTGGCAGACGAAGCGGCAGTGCAGCGTCCGATCGAATCGGAGGCGAACACCGTCTACGTCCTCTCGCCGGAGCCTCTCGGGCGACGCGGATACCCGTCGATCATTGGCGTATGCGGAGGAGAGTTGCGTGCCTTTGAGGTGACACAAGGCAACCATGGCGTCGCAGCAGCTGCGTTCCTAGAGAAGCACCCCGCGTTTCTGGCAGAGGTCACATCTGTGCTCGTCGCACACGGACTGCAGCGCACCTTCGGGATTATCGCTCTCGGACGATCCGCTCCTGCCGGGTACGAGTTCGTAGAGGATACGACCGACGACCGTGCGTCCGTTGTACGAACCGTCCGAATCGGAACGTATCCAGAGGCGCAACTCACAGAGACTGCGTGGTCTATTGGAACCGGAGCGACCGCTCTCGCGTGCAAATCTAAGTGCTTCAACCGTGGGACTGACCACCCCCAGTACCACGATCCGAACGGCTAGCACTAGGCTCACGCGACACTCTCACAGAGGCCAGCCGACACATGACAAAGAAGCTCGAGACAAGACCGGCTCAGCCGTCGGACGAGGACTTTGTTTGGACCACTTACGCGGAAGCAGTTCGCCCGCTGGTAGAGCCAAACTTAGCGCAGGGATGGATTGACACAAACGAACGCGCCAACTTTATGCAATATGGAAACCGCATGAGACCCACATCATCCTGCTCGA
Organism: Pseudomonadota bacterium; assembly: GCA_023402175.1. Lineage (GTDB taxonomy): Bacteria > Myxococcota_A > Polyangia > Polyangiales > Polyangiaceae > Labilithrix. The sequence continues at coordinate 4,729 of JAEXCN010000046.1, forward strand.
CGGAAAGGAAGTCGGGTGGATCGCTGGCGATGAATCAGGCCCCGTCGTGACCGTCGATCATCTCTACTTGACCGAAGACGCTCGTGGACAGGGAGTCGGAACGAGACTCGCCGAAGAACTAGTGCAACGATGGAGATCAGCCGGAAAAACCATCGAAGCTTCAGCAGTAAAACAAATGCGCTCGATCGGCTTCCTAAACAAGATGGGCTTTCAGCCAATATCAGACGAAGGACTTACCGAACGTTTTCGTGCAAAGTAGACGTCGACCGCCACCACACTCAAGGCAGGACAAACCATGAGCTCAGCAGCCCGAGCACGCGATGTTCATACGAAACACACAGTCGATGAAGTTTTGAGCTTTGCGATGTTGAGGTCGAACATTGCGACGAGCAGCCGCTCAGCGTGGAATCCCTATCGATCCGACGAGGCGGAGATATCGTGCATCTGAACTGCGTCGCCACGGCCTCGTCCGCGAAGGCTACAACCGGGAAGAGCTTAGATTGCGCGGCATCCACGCACGCGTCGTATCAAGTCTCGATGTCGAAACGGAACATCTGATGAAAGACCTTCCGATCGATGCACCTTTTGGTGACAGCGGCGTTCGGAAGTACGAGCTTCCGATCGACATGCTCCCGCTTCGGGTGGCGAAGACGATATTTCCGCCGGGGTCACGCGTCGCAAGCCATGTCCACCCCAAACACTCGGAGGACGCGCCGGGCGGCGGGCTTCGGATCATCGTGGCCGGCACCGTCGAGTACGCCGGCAGGACGTACGGACCGGGCGATTGGTTCTTTGTTCCGAACGGAACGCCGTACGAGTTCGTGACTGACCCGCACCGAGAGACAATCGTCTTCTACAAGTACAATTTCTTTGGAATGGAAGACGGCAATCGGTTCTCTCATCCGCACCGAGGTGACGGGTGAGAATCTAGTAACCCTTCCGCCCACTCGCTGCACATGTCGCGGCGACCAGCGCCCTTCTCGCGGACGCCACCGTACGATTTGGGTCCCTTGGAGGCGCGCGTCGCCGCGCATTCGAAATAGTTGTCCGCAGACGTTGTGCCGACCTAGTAGCCTCGTATATCTACTGCACGAAGCAACGAACGGGGGCGTAGCCAGGGCGCACGTGGAATTGTCCTGCCGCACGAAGTCAATCTACCAATTCCTGTTTGATGGAATCGACTAAGGACTAATCGGGTGGCATCGTCCGGCGAGCGGTGGCGGTGCCGGCCGCGTGGTGGTGTCGACGAGGAGCCGGCCCCCCACGCTAAGCTCGCCGGGCGCACGCGCCAGCCCCGAGCTCGGGTAGAGGACGCGCTCGCACGCCACGCCCCAGGCAGCGGACGACCGGAGTGCTCCGGTTCCTCGCCGGCCCTTTGCTCAGTCCCGACCGACCGGCGTTCGCTATGCCAGCGTACGAAGTCCGACGGTCCGGGAACGCCATCACCCGTCGCGGTCGTCGGCGACTGCCGCGTCGAAGAAGGGCAAACCTGGCCCCGCGTCGCCCACCAGTTGGATCGACTCGTTGCAGTTGAACCCGAGGTGAGCGGTCGTGAACGTGAGGACGACCGTGCCGCTCACGCTGCTCAGCCCGCATCCGAGATCGTGCCAGTCGAACGTGACGGCGATGCGTCGAGCGTAGTCGCGATCGAGGACCAGCTTGGCCGGGTCGAGCGTCCCGCGCGCCTCGAGGATCTCGACGCGCGACGAGAGCGAAGGGCTGGCCGTACATCCCGGGGGATTCAATCCTTCGGCTCCCGACACCCGCACCTTCGACGCGCCGTTGCTCGTCAGTGCTTCGCCGACGCGCGCCGTCAGAATCTGCGTCGTCGTGACAAGTGGGACGTCGACGATGACATCGCGTTGGGACGCCTCGTTGGCCAGAGACACGCCCTGATAGGACAGTGAGAGCCGACCCTCATAAGGGAGCGCGTCGCGACGAAGATAGAGATTCGCGCTGACGTGACCAAGCTCCGCAACCACCGCGCCGTTCGCATCCCGTAGCGGCGCGCGGACGGTGTCGTCGACGTTGAAGCCACCTCGAAGATCAGGAGGGGGACACGTGTCGAACACTGCCGCTGGCTCCGATGAGCAGCCGATCGCCGTCGCCGCACCGTACCCAGCCGCAAAGAGAAACGCGGATACGCAGAAACTGTTGGAGAACGTCGACTTCGTCACCTGGTCGGCGGTTGGAAGATCTGCGGGAGATTCGAAGGCACGGGCCAGGGCCACGCGGGCTGCGTTGGTTGGCTCGGTTGGTTGGGCTGGTTGGGCTGGTTCGGTGGGCTCGGTGGGCTCGGTTGGGGACCAGGCGGCCACCCCGGGATCGAGGGCAGGCCCGGAATCGAGGGCCAGCCGGAGAGACCGTTCGATGGGCCGTTTGCGCACTGCCCGTTCGCGGGCCGCGCGCCGTCCGCGCATACGGTCGCGCAGGTCTTCGTCACGGCATCGATGACCTGATCGGCACGGCAGTCCTCGTCCGTCTTCGGCAAGACGGGCGTGTTCCCGCCAGGGTCAGCGTCCGTCTTGATCTTGTATGCAAGATGCAAGAACCGCTGAACCATGTTCTGGCTCACCCACGCATAGCCCTGATCGCCCCAGCTCACTCCCCAGCTATTGTGAAATAGGAATTGGTACTGGCCATTGACCTTGCGATAGCCGGCAATCGTCATTGCGTGCCCGCCGTCGGGAATGAGCCAATCGGGGACCACGAAGTTCTGCATGCGCCGGTTCGTGAACGCCGTTGCGTCGATGTGCATCGCCGCCCAGATGTCCGCGCCGCTCGCGAGCACCGCGATGATCTCCTCGATGTTCGGCGGATTCGTCTGGAGCTCCTCGAACGCGATGATCTTGTGAACTCCGTTTCCGTCGGCTCGCTGGATCTTCGCCATCAGCGCCGGATCGGATGACGCCGTGTTCGGCCGAACGTTGTACGCAAGACCGCACTCGTCGGTGGAGTCCTTCAACAGCATGCACGCTTCCTTACCGCTGTAGGGAAGGACCTCGTGCGTGGTGACGCTTCGATTCACGTTGCCCGAAGCTGCGTCCTCCATCGTCGGAAACGCATAACGCGACCAGAGATGATGCGGCGAGGTCGTGATGTTCTTTCCCGCGCGGCGGAGCGAGTTGTCGAACGTCGACGAGAGCGCGAACGCCGTACACGCGCCGACGCTGCCTTGATCCTTGACCGGCCCTTCCGTCCCGTTCAGACGGTGATCGACGAGATCGGGAAACGCTTCGCCGCGGATTTGATTCGGCGCTGCCGCAGGCGCACCCGGGATCTGGATGCCGAGCGCGCTGAACGGGTTCCACTTGAATCCTCCCGAGCGGATCGCAAGGAGTTTCGCCGGCGACAGGTGCGCAGCGGCCATCGAGATGCGCCGGTAGGGAACGCAATCGAGGTGGATGAAGTTGCCGGGCGAGACCTCGAGCGGATGATCACACCGTCGCGGCTGCGCGGCCGCCGTCCGCAGGTACTGAACGTTCACGAAATCGGGAACGCTGAGCGCCGGCGGCATCGCTGGAGCGCGCGTCGGCGGAGGCGCCGCGTTGCCGTTGTAGTAGACGAACGCCGGCTGCGGAACGGGCGGCGGCGGCGGGATCGGCTGCTGCGCGGCCGGCTGCTGAGCAGCGGGCCCGGTACGAACGACACAACCACCAAGAACGAGGAGAGCGAGCGATCCGAAGCGAAGCGCGCGGTGCATCGGCGCCAGAGTCGCGTCGGACGCGCTTCGGCGCAAGGGGAACCCTGAGGTCACGAGCGAGCTCCTTTCGACGACGAGCTGCCATCTCGGGGAGCGGGATCGACGCGTCGCACGAACGTTTGACGTTGCCGAGGCGGAAACCTTCCAGCGCGCACGGCGGGCCGGCCGCCGAGTACGCTATGTGTGCACGACTCGTGCAGGACGGGCATGACCACCGATAGGGCAAAGGAGTTCCCGAGCTGGCTCGTCCCGATGGCCGCGACGCTCACGAAGGAGCGATTCACGGGCCCGGAGTGGACGTTCGAGCGCAAGTACGACGGGATCCGCATGATCACGTTCAAGCGTGGCAGCGAGGTGCGCATGTACTCGCGAAACCGCCTCGAACAGAACGTCCCTGCGATTGCAGCCGCGATCGCGCGGCTCCCGCACGCGGAGCTGATTCTCGATGGTGAGCTCAGCTGGAACGGCAGCTCCTACCACGTCTTCGACATCCTCTGGTGCGATGGGCGCGATCTGCGCGCGCTAACTCTCGACGAGCGGCGAGCGCATCTCGGAGCGATCGCCCTCGAGCCGCCGCTCGCGCCTGTAGCCGTGATCGACGACGCCGAACCGTGGGTCCGTGCGGCCGACGAAGGCTGGGAAGGCGTGATCGCGAAGCGTCGCGACTCGATCTACGAGCATCGTCGGTCGCGCAGCTGGCTCAAGCTGAAGATCGAGGCAAGCCAGGAGCTCGTCGTAGGCGCGTTCACCGAGCCGCGCGGCAAGCGGATCGGTCTCGGCGCGTTGCTCGTCGGCTACTTCGAAGGAGACGACTTCGTGTACGCCGGGAAGGTCGGGACCGGTCTCGACACCAAGCTGCTCACCGACCTCCGTCGCCGCCTCGACGCGCTCGAGGTCGCGAAATCGCCCTTCACACGCGCCAGCGATCTTCCGCGCAAGGACGTGCACTGGGTCGCGCCCGAGCTCGTCGTGCAAATCGGATTCATGGAGTGGACGACGAACGGCAAGCTCCGCCACCCGCGCCTCATCGGCCTCCGCGCGGACAAGCCGGCACGCGACGTCACACGCGAGTGAGAGCGAGCGCATCCCAAACCATCGGCGCGTCCGGCGCGTGCTCGCCTCGACAGGAGTGGACCGGCCAGCGTCAGACTCCTGGCCGCGGTCGCTCTCAGGGGACGATACAGGTGCAAGCGCAAGGACCAGCCACTATTGGCTGGTGCGCATGCGAGAGTCTCGCTCGGAGGCTCCGCTCGACTCCGGCTCGTCATCCCGGAGAACGTCTTCGCGCTCATCAGACGCTCCGGGCGGTTCATTCGACATGAGCCTGATTTTCCCGCGCACGACGGCGCCGGCTCTCGCACGCTCGATTGCTGCGACGAGCCGCTCAGGGTCGTGGCTCATTGCGCGAACGAGCCGCGTCTTTCCCCTGCGCTCGTAGGCAATCTCGATGTACCGCTGAGCGGCCGAAGGCACGCTGTACGTCGTGCTGCCGTCGAAGCCGAACCGGATCCCCCAGCCGCGGGTCCGGAGAACGCTGCGCGAGACGGCACGCACCGACTGAATGGAGTCGAGGGGGATCCGCGGCCCGAACACTCCGAGCTGGATGTGCACTTCCTCTTGCGTGACGACCGTGCGGAGCGTCATGCAGATGAGCCACACCGCCGCGAGGCCGAGCAGTTGGCCGATCGCGTGAGACAGCGTCGCCGCGCGGACCGACCACAACGCGAGGACCACAAACCCCAAGTGCGCCCACCACGCCATGCGCACGCGTTCGCGGGCCAGCGCATTCGATGCCTCCATGAACCGCTGCTCGTACTGGTCGGGAGGCTCGGGCGAGTGCATGGGGAAGGGCGCACGATAGCAGCGCACGGATGCCCATCGGGCCGAGCGCCTCGCGGACGTTGCGAGCGGCGCGACCGCTCACCACGACGATGGGCAGATTCGGCACGCGAAGGAGCTTGAACGGCGCGGTGCCGGAGGTGGATCGACCGTTGTCCGATGGATCGGCCGCGGCCCAGGCATTTCCGCGCGAAATGCCGCGAACATCTCGCTGCGAGCGGGGCATGTGGGTTGCTGTAGGTCGACACATGCTCCGCGCTCGCGTGCTCGTTGGGATCCTTCCTCTCGTCGGCCTCCTCGGCGGATGCTCCGCGGACGAAGAAGAGAGCGTCGGCTCGAACGACGCGCTCGAGGAGCGCGTGGAGTGCGAAAAGTCCGCGTCGTGCGTCGTCGCGGAGACCGCTCTGAAGGGCGCGCTCACCGAGAAGCTCGCCACCGAGATCGACTCGGGCTGGCTGCAGAAGGGCCCGGTGAAGGTCCGCACCCGCTTCACGATCGATCCGAGGAAGGGCGACCCGCTCGTCACGGTCGACATGCCGAAGGGCGCGCAGCTCGAAGCATCATGGTCGCCGTCGGCAAAGGGCCGCCTCACCGTCCGCCCGCGCACCGAGAAGGGCGCAGAGGGCGACATGAAGGTTCGCTACACGCTCGTGCCGGCGCTCGAGGCCAATCTGTGGGGCGCGCAGGTCAACTACGACTCGACGCAGCTCCTCGAGAAGCTCGCCGGGCGAGAGTTCAACTACGACGCGCAGAGCGAAGCCAAGCTCACGCCGTGGGGATTCGAAGGCGCCGAGGCCACGGTGCCCGCGCCGAGGCTCTCGCAGTCGACGATCTTCGGCCTCCCCTTCAGCGATCTCGGCGTCGGAGCGGAGATCGCGGAAGGCCAGCTCGCCATCCAGGCCGTCGCACGGCCCAAGTTCGTCTACAAGACGAAGGCTCTCCAGCTCGACTCCGAGTCGGTGCACACGGCCGACGGCACGACGTCGATCCTCATCGGCGACGCCGATTCCGTCGACGTCATCGCCCGCGTAGAGGGCGAGATCAACCTCGCGGGCACGCTCGACGTCCGCCCGGTCATCGCTCCCGACACGATCGCGGGCGTCCCGACCTTCGGCCTCATCGACATGAGCTTCTCGATCGCGTCGAAGAGCTTCGGCGGTGTGTCACCGGTAGAGTTCGAGCCGGCGACCATTCACATCCCGCTTCCGAACGTGAAGGTCCCGAAGACGCCCTTCAGCATCGGCAACGCCACGAGCACGGCGCCGATCTCGAAGACCACCACGATCGAGAACACCGGGGAGCTTGCCGCCGTCTTCACGATCGAGAGCTCGAATGCCGCGTTCAAAGTCCCGACGGGCACGATCCGCATCGAGCCGAAGTCGACCTACGAGCTGAAGATCTCCTTCACACCCGAGGGCAGCGGCCCTTCGTCGGCGACGATCACCGTGAAGTCGAACGATCCCGACTCTCCCGAGCAAAACATCAAGGTCTCGGCGAACGGTCCGCCGCCGGCCGAGGAGGAGGCCCCCCCCGAGGCAACCGCAGAAGAGGCGCCGGAGACGGATGATGCCCCCGCCCCGAAGCGCGCGTCGTCCGAAGGTTGCTCCTTCGTCGCCACCGGAACGAGCGCGCCCGCGGTCTCGCCGTTCGCGCTCGCTCTCGGGCTCGGCCTTCTCGTGCGTCGCCGCCGGAAGTGAGTCCGGTGGCAGCTGCGGCGGTCACGCCGACCGAGGAAGGGAGCTACGACGCGTAGCCCCCTCGTCCCTCAGCTCTCAGCGGCGCGCCTGGATCATCTTCCACCCGTTCCCCGACGGATCGCGGAACCCGGCGTCCAGGGTCCCGTAGCGCTCCGTGGGCTCCTGCGTGAACTCCACGCCGAGAGCGCGCATCCGGTCGTAGGCGGCGCGGCAGTCGTCGACGACCAGGACGAGCCCGGGCATCGCGCCCTTCGCGACCATCGCCTGCAGCGTCTCCGCCGTCGCCGCGTCGTGGACCGGCGGGCCAGGCTTGAAGAGGCCGAGCTGGAACGACGGCTGGTCGGGGTGCTGCACCGTGAGCCAGCGATAGTCGCCGTTCTTCGCGTCCGCGTGGACACGGAAGCCGAGCTTCTTGACGTAGAACTCGAGCGCTTCATCCTGATCGCGCACGTACAGACCGACTACCTGAACACCCTGGCTCATGGGACCTCCGTTTCTTCGGACTCGTTGTTACTGTCCCCCGCCAGGCGTCGCTTCTCCGAAACTGCGATTGTGAGGTCCGGCCGGTGCGCCGCGCTGAGGAAGCAGCCAGGCACATGGCCGAGCTCGCGCGCGGCGGCCCTCTCGCGCGCTCGGATCGTGCCCGGGCTAGCGCCGGTGACGTCGCGGAAGGTGCGGCCGAATGTGCCGAGGCTCCCCCAGCCTGTCTGGAAGGCGATGTCCGTGATGGAGAGGTCGGTCTCGCGGAGCAGCGCCGTCGCCCGCTCGACCCGCCGCGTGAGCAGGTAGCGGTGCGGCGGGAGGCCGAACGCCTCCTTGAAGGATCGCGCGAAGTGGGCCTCCGAGACGCCGCTCACGCGCGCCAGCCGCCGTACGGGCCACTCCTCGTGCGAGGCGGCGTCCATCCGGTCCTTCGCGCGCAGCAGGCGCCGCAACAGCTCGGGGTCCTGCCTCACGCGCCCTCCGCTGCTCTGAATGAAGTCGAGGACATTCGGGTGAAGCGAGCCCGTCCGCCGGGGCGCTCGCATTCTCGCAAAATCGCGCGCCGAAAGGGAGAGCGCACGGCAAGGCTCTGCCGTTCCCGGCTCCGGCAGGACCTGCGAGGCGCCGTGATCTGACGCTTCAGTTCGTCGTGATCGTGCGGTCGCTTCCGCTCGGCATCACGAAGGAGCTGCCCGCGGCAAACCCGGCGCCGCCGTTCAGGAGCCGCGACATCAGGGCCAACGATCCGATCGGTCCGTCTCCGGTGACGAGCGTGTCCGGAGAGGCACCGGGGTTGCCGGCTCCGAGCACCGAGCAGCCGTATTGAACCCCCGACGGAAGCGGCATCCCGATCGCGCCGAGATCCGGAAGGGTGATCGTCGATAGCGAGCTGCTGACCACGAACCCTGGGTTCGGCGACGCCTTCGGAAGGCACACGAGCGTGATCGGAATGCCTCCTGGATTGTCGACTTCGAACTTCGTCGCATTCGTCACACCGGTCGCGCCATCGGCTGGGGCGATCAGCGTCGGCGAGAGCACGAGCTTCGGCTTCGCGCTCGCGCCCGCGGCAAGACCGACCTCCCATCCGAAGGTCAGGTACCCGCTGATGTCCGCCCCAGCGAGCACCGAATAGCTCGCGCCGGGAAACACGGGGATGACGAACGTCTTGCCGTTGGCAAAGGGCTGATAGAGCGCCAATGGAAAGCTGAGCCACGGCCCGAGCCTCACCCATGCCAATGCAGCCGTGTTCGTGCTCCCGGTCGGATAGGTCACCATCGCGCTCAGCGTGGCCTTCGCCGGAGCGGCACCGAAAGCGATGTTCGCCGTCGAGATAGCGCCCTCCAACAGAGTCGCGCCCCTGCTCCCAGCACCCGTGTAGTCGACGATCACGTTCTGGGAGTCCAGGGCGAAACGCATGGCTCGCGCGCGAACGGGCACGCTCGACCCCGAAGCCCAGCTCGCGTCAATCGAATACGCGCTTTGACCTGCCATGAGATCGGCACACCCGATTACGGCTTGAGCGAGCCCCTCGATGCAGATCCTCGCCGCCTGTCCCGTCGGGACTGGACTGTCGAGCGTGCCGGCGAGCGTCGCATGATGCGGGTTCGGGTCCGCGGCCCCCTCGAGGAGGGGAACGATCCGCGGCGACGCCGTGCTGAGGCCGACGAACGTGTGCGCGTTCAACGCGCCGCCATTGGCGCCCGAGATCGTGATGTCGTACGGCGCGGTCACGTCAGGGATCGCGAAGCTGCCGTCGAGCGCGGTGTACACGATCGGCTTGCCTGGGATGCTGACGCCGACGCTGGCCAGCACCTGTCCATCGGGGCCGACGACGCGACCGCTCACCGTGATCGGCCCTGCCGCGTCCGGAGCCGCCGCGTCCGGCGTGGTGGAGGGCCCCGCATCCGGCGCGGGGTCGACGGCGCGACCAGCGTCGCCCTCCCCCGGAGTGGGCTCTCGAGGCGGGCCCGCCTCGTCCGTCGAGCTTCCGCAGGCGCCGAGGAGCATCGCCAGAGCAGTGAGCGCGGCAAGCACCGCGCTTCCGCCGGGGGACCGTCGTGTTCGGAGAGGCATGCGAGCTCGATGCTATCCATGGGCGCGCAACGAGAACCTCCCCGCCGAGGGGGGATCATGCCGAAGCACGATTCGAACGATTCGCCCCGAACGTCGACCCGGCGGCAGCGTCGCCTCATGCGTCGTACGGTCGAAGGAGCGCCGGCAGGAGGTCCTCTCGCCGGTGAATCCCGAGACGCGCGTAGAGGTTGCGGCTGTGATGCACGACCGCGTGCGCGGAGACATCCATTTCCGTCGCGATCTCGCTCGCCGTTCGACCGAATGCGAGCGAGAGGCAGACCCGCTTCTCTCGAGGAGGCAGCGCGCGGACGCGCGGCGACTCGAGGAGCCGAAGCGAGAGCGGTATCCGGCAAGAGATCTGAACACCGATGAGGTTCGAGCCTCCCCCGGCCGCCGCGTGCAACCGATGCGCGCGCAGGACGTAACGCCCGGAGTCGTTCCCGATCGTCATCGACGGCAGGTCCCCTGCCCGGCCGTTGTCGAGGGCGGTCACGCGTCGCGCGAGCTCGCGAAGGATCGGACGAACCCAGTCGTAGCGGCGAGACATCGTCTCGCGATTGCGAGGGATCGAGGCTGCTCGATGGAGGAGCGCCTCCGTGCCCTCGGCGAGGTACTGCACCGTGCCCCGATGGTCCGCGACGAGCCAGCCTCGCTCCTCCCGCTCCGCGTTGCAGTCGGCTTCCTCTTCCGCTCCGACGAGCGCGTGCTCCACGTACTTGACCGCCTCGAGCATGCGGAGCAGCTCTCGCTTCGAAAAGTCCCGATCGCCGACCGGCCGTGTGAGCCAAAGCACGGCGACCGGCCTGCGCTCGTCGCGCACGGCGAACCGCGCCATGATGCCGAAGTCCATCGGGCGCGCGATCTCGTCGAAAAAGGAGCTTCGATGATAGTTGGCCTCGGTATGGGGGAGATCGCACCGACTCGTGCTCTGCATGAACGCGCGGTGGGGCGTGTACGCCTCTGCCTCGCGGGCGTTCAGATATTCGGTGACGACGCGGTGCCCGATCTCCGGAGGTGCCAGCCGGCTCGAGTACATGTCTCGGAGCCCGCAGTCCTCGTCGAACCAGCCGACGGTGACGTTCGAGATCGGGACGAGATCGCCGAGCAAGAGTGACAGCGTGGGCGCGGCCATCTGTGCCGGGAGCCGGAGGCTTGCGAGGTGACACAGGGAAGCGAGGGCGGCGGAGGGCTTCACCGTCCCCACCCCCAACCTCGCGTCCGCCGACGAGCCCGGCGGTTCGCTGAGCTTCCCATCGGCTCAGCATAGCGCGGACGAGCGCTCCTACTCGAACGAGCCGACGGTGGTGACGAAGGCGGGCTTGGTCCCCGTGGTCACGGTAGCCAGCGCCATCGGCGCAAGGAGGCCGCCCGCGCCAATCGTGTACTGCGAGCCGTTGTCGTCGTCGATGTTGACCGCGTAGACGTACTTGCCGGACGGATCGACGGCGACGGAGTAGGGCATCGATCCGACCGCGACCGAAGCCGGGTTCATCGGAGTGAGATTGCCGCCCGCGCCGATCGTGAGCTGCGAGAGAGTGTTGCTGCCGAAGCTCGCCGCGTAGAGGTACTTGCCCGATGGATCGACTGCGACCGCCATCGGGTTCGTTCCTGCCGGAGTGGCTGCGCCGAGCGGAGTGAGCTTGCCGCCTTGGTCGATCCGATAGGGCACGACGCTGTTGCCGTTGTAGCTGGCCGCGTAGGCGTACCTCCCCGACGGGTCGACGGCGACGGCGTAAGGGAATGCGCCTGCGGCGACTGTCGCCGGCGACATCGGAACGAGATGTCCGTCGGCGTCGATCGTGAACTGTGAGATGTCGTTGCTGACGACGTTCGCGACGTATGCGTACTTGCCGGAAGGATCGACCGTGACCGAGCGTGGGTTCGTCCCCGCCGCGACCGAAGCCGGCGTCATCGGCGTGAGCCTTCCGTCCGTTCCGATCGCGTACTGCGAGACGGTGTTGCTCACGCCGTGATAGTTCGCGACGTAGGCGGACTTGCCCGAAGGATGGACCGCGATCGAAAACGGCTCCACGCCCGCCGCGACGGCGGCCGGGCTCATGGGCGTGAGCTTCCCGTCCGCGGCGATCGTGTACTGCGAGACGGTCGCGTCCGCCTTGTTCGTCACGTACAGCCAGCGGCGCGAAGGATCGACCGCAACGGCCGCGGGACCTGCTCCTGCGAGCGCCGGCGCGCCGTTCGCCGTGAGCGTGCCGTTCGCGCCAATCTTGTACGGCGAGACGCTGTTGCTCCCCAGGTTCGCCACGTAGGCATATTTCGGGATCGCGGCCACCGGCTCGGCGCCTTTGACGAGCGCGATCGACGCCGGCGAGCCAGGCGTAGCGACACTGGACGGGGCGACGGGGGCAAGCGCTCCGTTTGCTCCGATGGAGAACTGCGAGACGCTCCAACCGTCGGAGTCGGCGACGTAGACGTACTTGCCACCCGGATCGACGGCGACGCTCCGCGGATTCGCTCCGGTCGCGATCGACGGCGCCGTCATCGGCGTGAGCGAGCCGCCGGCAGCGATCGAGTACTGCGAGACGGCGCTGCTGCCCGCGCTCGCGACGTAGGCCCACTTGCCGGAAGGGTGGATCGCGATCGACACCGGATCGGTCCCCGCGGGCACGGTCGCCGACGCGAGCGGAGTGAGAGCGCCGTTCGCGCCGATGCTGTATTGCGCGACCACGTTCGTCCCCGAGCTCGCGACGTACGCGTATTGACCCGAAGGGTGAATCGCGAGCGCCTCCGGCGTCGTTCCCGCCGCGATCGTCGGCGTCGACAGCGGAGTGAGCGAGCCGTCGGCGCCGACCGCGTACTGCGAGACGTCGTTGCCGATCTCGTTCACGACGTACGCGAATTTTCCGGACGGGTGGACGACGACGGCCCGAGGCCCCGTCCCCGCCCCGACCTTCGCCGCCGGCATCGGTGTGAGCGAGCCGTCGGCAGCGATCGAATATTGCGAGACGTCGTTACTCGCGTGGTTCGCGACGTAGGCGTGCGTGCCCGATGGGTCGACGGTGATCGACGCAGGGCTGGTCCCGGCCGCGACGGTAGCTGACGAAATCGCCTCGAGCGACCCGTCCGCCGCGATCGTGTACTGCGAGACGTCGTTGCTCGA
>JAEXCN010000394.1 GCA_023402175.1 Pseudomonadota bacterium
CCGTGCTCCGCGGCCGCGAGATCGACGAGCTGAGGACGATCGCTCCGCCCCATCCATCGTGCGCCGGGCATCACGTCACCGTGGACGCGAAGTCGCGCGACGCCGCCATCGGGATAGATGTGAAAGCGGAGATGCGTGAAGCGCTCGGGAACGTTCACCTCGAAGCGGTTCTTCGAGTCTCCCGCGAGCTCCGAGCGCGGAACGATCTCGGTCCAGCGAACCTCGCTCGAGAGAAGCGTCGAGACGTCCGGATGCCCTTCGATGCTCGCGCCCTCGATCGCGCACGCCTTCGGGTAGTTGCCCCTGAAATGCGCCGTGTCCACGACGACCCCGCGGACGACGCCCGACAGGCCGAGGCGGATGATGCACGAGTCGTAGTCCGGATACGCGCGCGAAGACTCGGCGTAGCCCCGCTTGCGCCGCGTCTCCCAGCCGTCCATCCACTTGCCGCGATCGGTGAACTTTCCCGCGATGAAGACGGCCTCCTCCGGCTTGAGAAGGTTCTCCTTCTCCGCGAAGAAGTCGTCGGTCGCCCAGAGGACGGAGCCGCCGAGGCGCTCCGCTGCGAGGTCGATGAGCTCGGTGAAGTCGGCCATGTGCGCTCATCGAGGTTACAACAGTCGCTTTCGACGTGGTCGCTCCTCGTGTCGAGCCCGGAGCTCGCCGTCAATCCGCGACGATGACGCGATTGCGACCTTCGCGCTTTGCCCGATAGAGCGCGGTGTCGGCGACGCGGACAATCTCGTCGGCCGTTTCGCCGTGCTCGGGGTACGCCGCGACGCCGATCGAAAGCGTGACCGGCCCGATGTCCTTCCCTTCGTGGATGACTTCCATGCGCGAGACTTCTTCCCGAATGGCCTCGGCTCTCCTGTGTGCCTCCGCGGTGCTTGCTCCCGGCAACACGACCGCCAGCTCCTCACCCCCGATCCGGCTCGCAATGTCCGATTCGCGCGTCTTCTTCCGGAGCAACGAACCGAGCGTCGCGAGCACGCGATCGCCAGCCTGATGGCCGAAGGTGTCGTTGAACTTCTTGAAGAAGTCGACATCCATCACGAGCACACTGATGACGGATGCTTCCCGCGACGCGCGGTGGATCTCCCGGGCGAGCGTCTCGTCGGTGTAGCGTCGGTTGAACAGGCCCGTGAGCGCATCGCGGATCGATTGGTTGCGAAGCGTCTCGCGAAGGCGCAGGTTCGAGAGCGCCATCCCGACCTGCTCTCCCATCACCATCGCGCGTCGTTCGACTTGCTCGACATCGATCTGCTCGTTGATGACGTGGAGTGTCCCGACGACGTTTCCGTTCGCGAGCAGCGGGACGCAGAGCATCGCCCCGTGCACGGTGCCGAAATGCGCGCAGCGCGTGGAGTCGTCGCCATTTGCGCGATGTGGCTTCCCGCGTCGGAGGGCCCAGCACTCGTCGGGCGCAAACGTCGCCGACTCGAACAGAGGAAGCTCGCCCCAACGGACATGCGTCTCGAGCAGGTTCTTCGACTCGTTCAGCATGCATAGGCCGCCCGACGCCTCGGCGAAAAAGCGCGGAGCGAACTGCTCGACGACGTCGTTTGCCTCGTCGACGGAGCGACAGGCGCTCAGCATCTCGCCGAGCTGCAGCATCAGCGCCGTCTCTTTGACGAGGCTCCGGAGTCGCTCGCCGTGCTCCTGGACCGCAGCCTCGGCGCGCTCGCGACGCTTGCCTTCGCCGATCACGAGCACGAACGCCACGATCACGAGGCTGATCCCGGCGAAGATCCCGAGCGGGGACACGAGCTGGAGGCGCCGCGTATGCGCTTCCCTCGCGGCCCTGCGGTTCTCGAGCAGGTACGCCTCGTGCTGGGCCATCTCCGCGACGTCCGCACGGATCTCGTAGGTGAGCTGCCGGGCCTCGGGCACGATCTCACCGCTCCCATGAGCACGCATGATCGCGGCCTTATCCCGGATCAGCTGGATCCGGCGGTGGATCTTCGGCTCGACCCTGTCGAGGCGGTTCTGCTGGACGGGACTGTCCTTCGTCAGGCTGCGCGCCGTTGCGATAGCAGTCTCGAGGTCGCGGACGGCAGGCTCGATCTCGTCGAGGTATTGCTCCTCGTGCTGGATCGCGTAGCCGCGCAGGCCGCTCTCGGCGGCGGCCACGCCTGACGTGATTTGCTGCAGCGTCTCGATCACGAGGTGCGTGTGCTCGACCAGCGCCGCGGCTTCCCCCTCTTCGACCGTCTCGCGGTGGGTGGCAAAGCCGAGCCAGACGAGCACCAAGACGAAAGCGCCGACGAGGACGAGGATGCGGAATCGCAGCCAGGAGGACGTGTGCTGGTTTCGGAGCTCGGTTGCCACGGTCGGGGCGAGCTTAGACGAGAGCTCGTGCCGCAGCCTATCCCGACTTGGACCTTCACGCCGAGATCAACGGATCCAACGATTCTCAGGAATGTGGGACCGAGGGCACCGTCACATCCCATCGCCGCAGATTTCCCGAGCGCTCCCTCAGCTGCGACGGAGCCAGCGCCCCTGGCGTCGCGCGAATGGGCCGCCGGGCCGCCCCCGTTCGTAGATCGTCTCGCCGCGCAAGATCGTGCGGAGCGTCGAGCCCTGGAGCCGCCGCGCGTGGTACGGCGTGAGCTTGTCCTTGTGCTCGAGGGTCGCCGCATCGACGGTGAATTCCGCATCGGGATCCCAGATGACGAGATCGGCATCGAAGCCCGCCGCGATCGCGCCCTTCTTTCCGTGGACGCCTGCGAGGCGAGCGGGCGCGGCGCTCATCCACTCGACGACGTCGCGCACCGTGCGTCCGCGCGCCTTCGCCTCCGTCCACACGGCGGCGAGCCCGAGCTGCAGCGACGAGATCCCGCCCCACGCCTTCATGAAGTCGCCGGAGCCGGAGCACTTCAGGGTCGCGGTCGACGGTGAATGATCCGTGACGACCTGGTCGACGAGCCCCTCGCGGAGCGCGTCCCACAGCTTCTCGCGGTTGTTGCGTTCGCGGATCGGGGGCGCGCACTTGAACTCGGTCGCGCCGTCGGGGATGTCCTCCGCAGCGAACGTCAAGTAATGCGGGCACGTCTCCACCGTGAGCAAGGTCTTCTCCTCGCGCGCTCGCCGGAACAGCCCAAGCGCATCCGACGACGAGAGATGGACGACGTGCGCTCGTGCGCCGGTCTCGCGCGCGACGCGGAGCACGAGCTCGATCGCAGCATCCTCCGCGCGTCGCGGCCGCGAGGCGAGATACGTCGCGTATCGCCGCGGGTCGAGGCCCATCGCCGCCTTCTCTCCTTCCGAGAGCGGCTCGGGGAGCTCCGCGTGGACGAAGAGCGGAGCGCCGATGCGCGCGAGCTCCTTCATTCCTTCGCGGAGCTCGCGCTCGTGGACGTGCGAGAACTCGTCGACCCCGCTCTCCGCGAGGAAGCACTTGAACGCGATCACGCCCTCGTCGAACAGCTCGCCGAGGCCCTTCGGATTCGCGGGAACGAGCCCGCCGCACAGCGCGACGTCGACGTGCGCCTTCTCCTCGAGGGCGCGGACCTTCGCCTTCAATCCGTCGAGCGTCGTCGTCGGCGGGATGCTGTTGAGCGGCATGTCGACGAGCGTAGTCACTCCGCCCGCGGCGGCCGCACGCGTGGCGGTCTCGAAGCCTTCCCAGTCGGTGCGTCCTGGGTCGTTGATGTGGACGTGCGTGTCGACGAGCCCCGGCAGAACGCACATGCTCCCCGCGTCGATGATCTGGACGCCGGCGGGCGCGGCCTCGGGCTCGGTGACGGCGACGATGGTCCCGCGCGCGCGATCGACGTGGACGGCCGCCGGTCGCTCGCCGACGGGAGTGAAGACGCGCGTTCCACGGACGACGAGGTCGACGCTCATGGCACCGAGCCTAACCGCGCCGCGCCTGCTCGGAGGCGAAAACTTCCTCGAGATAGCGCGCGCACTGCGAGCGTAGAGAATGGGGAAGCCAGGGCCCCGCTGCCCTATACTCGAGACGTGATCCTCCCCTCGGAGAGCACGCTCCGTTCGGCTGCGCCAAGCGTCGGCGCGGACGACGTCGCGCGCGTCACCGAGCAAGCCATCGTCCTCGCCGGCGGGACGCTCGTCGAGCTCCATCCACCGCGGCTCGGACAAGCGGACGTCGTGCTCCGCGGGTCACAGGTCGTGCAGGTGGGCGGGCACATCCCAGAGGACCTGCCGCGCATCGACGTGAGCGAGTGCATCGTCACCCCGGCGTTCGTGGTCGCCCATACGCACCTCTACATGGCGCTCGCGTGTGGGATGCCTCCGCCGACATCACCGCCTCGGACGCTGATCGATCATCTCCAGTGGATCTGGTGGCCGCTCGACAAGGCGCTCGACGACGATCTCGTCCACACGTCCGCGCTCGCCGGCGCCGCGATCGCGGCCAAGGCCGGAGCGGCGTGCATCGTCGACCTGCACTCGTCGCCGCGCGCGATCGACGGCTCACTCGATCGGATCGAGGCCGCGCTCGACGAGGTCGGGCTCCGCGGCGTACTCGCGTACGAGACGAGCGATCGCGAAGGCCGCGGCCGCCGCGATGCAGCGCTCAAGGAGAACCGGCGGTTCCTCACGAAAGTGCGGATGGGCCAGACGCAGCATCGTGCGCTCGTCGGCGCGCACGCGATGATGTCGCTCAACGACGACACGCTCGACGCGCTTCGTAGCCTCGCAGACGAGTTCGGCGTCGGTCTGCATCTGCACGTGGCGGAAGATGCGACCGATGCCGTCGATGCGCAGCGCAACAAGCGAACGCGACTCGAGCAGCGCCTCGAGCGGCTCGGGATCGCGCGCGCGGGCTCCGTCATCGCGCAGGCGAACCAGCTCGCTCCCGAGGCGGTCCAGCAGCTCGCACGCGCCGGCGCGTTCATCGCGACGAACCCTCGCTCGAACATGCGCCATGGCGTGGCCCCCTTCGGCGGCTCCGGGGACCATGTCGCGATCGGCACCGACGGCATCGACGGCGACGTCCTCGCCGAAGCCCGCGCCTATGCGGTCCGCCATGAAGAAGCACGTGATGGGCTCGCACGTGAAGCCGCCGTACGCATCGCAGCGGGGCAGGCCCTGGCCGGACGTCTCTTCGGCGACATTGCTCCGCCGCGCATCGCTCCCGGCGCCCGCGCAGACCTGACCGTCCTGGACTACAATCCGCTCACTCCGATGACGCAGTCGAACGTGATCGAGCACGTAGTGCGAGGCTGGTCGTCCGCCAACGTCCGGCACACGATCGTCGGAGGCCGCTTCGTCGTTCGTGACCGTGTGCTCGTGAACGTCGACGAACGCGCGCTCATCGGTCGCTCCCGTCCGGCTGCCGCCCGTCTCTGGGAAAGAATGCAGGGGTACTGCTGATGTCGGCCAAAGGTCCCGAGCTGAAGGTCGGCGAAGCCATCCCGGGCACGAAGTACCGGGTCGTCAAGTCGCTCGGCGCGGGCGGAATGGGCGTCGTGTACCAGGTCGTCAAGCCGCCGAACATCCAGGGCGTCCTCAAGCTGATGAGCACCGAGCTCTCGCAGCACGACGAGCACCGGATGCGCTTCTTCGACGAGGTCCGCATCCTCGCGCAGCTCGAACATCCGAACATCGTCCGGGTGTTCGACTACGACGCGCTGCCCGACGGAACGCCGTTCTACGTGATGGAGCTGCTGAGCGGACGCACCGTCCGCGACGTCATCTACAC
>JAEXCN010000429.1 GCA_023402175.1 Pseudomonadota bacterium
TCCAGCCGGCCCGCTTCGACACCGTCCCGAGCACGACAGCCGCGAGGCTCGCGCCGACGTAGCCGACCGCGTCGATGAAGCCGGCGGCCGTCGCCGCGCCTCTGCTCGCGGCCGCGTCGCCCGTCGCCTCGAGAGCCGCGCTCGGTGGAGCGGGCAGGCTGGCGGCGCTCGCAGCCGCGGCGACGTCGAGCGACACGGCGCCCGCGAGCAGCGAATACGGTCCGAGGAGGAACAGACCACACGCCGCGACGCCGATCGACGCGACGAGCGGAGACCGGACTCCGGCGTGCGCGAGCCCGAGCGTGCACACGAACAGGAGCAAGAGCGAGGTCGTCATCACGGGGGCGCGCCGGCCCGGTCCGAGCCGATCGGAGATCCGTCCCGTCACGACCGAGCCGATGATCCCGGCGATGCCGAAGAACGCGCTCTTCGCGATCGAGCTCGAGGTCGGGGACGGCGCGTTCGCGGCGACGCTGATCTCGTAGAGGAAGCGTGGCGTCCACGTCATGAATCCCGCGCGCACGAACGTGAGCAAGAATGAGAGCCCGGTCGCGAACCAGAGCGCCCTCTGACGTGCGAGCCGGAGCACGATCGCCCTCAGCGGAGGACCGGAAGCGGCCTCCTCGTTCGCGATCGCACGCTCGTCGCGCGCTCGCGCGCCGATCGCGGGGGCGGGGAGCGCCGCGCGAACGACGAGCCCGACCACGAGCACGATGAGCGGGTTCACGACGAAGAGCGCGCGCCACCCCGCGCCGAGATGGACGATGCCGGCAGAGAGCACGAGCGCGAGCACGTTGCCGACGTCGTAGCTCGTCGAGAGGATGCCCATGATCGTCCCGCGCCGAGCCGTCTCGAACGTGCCGCCGACGACGTCGACGAGGCCGCCCCAGCCGCCTGCCTGCACGAACCGGTTCGCGACGACGAGCGCTCCGACGACGACGAGCCCGAGGGAAGCTCCGAATCTGCGCGGAGGATCGAGCGCGGCGATCGAGAGTGAGACGAGCGCCGTCCCGAGGAGCGACGTGACCAGGATCCGCTTGCCACCGAGCATGTCGGCGAGCGGACCGAAGACGAGCTTGCCGAACGCATACGTGCCGAGCGCGATGCCCATCACGACGCCGAGCTGCTCGTTGTCGTAGCCGTGCTCGATCGCGAGGAGGTTCAGCGCCGGCTCGACGTTCGCGCGGCACAGGTAGAAGGCGGCATACGCGACGAGGAGCAGCGGGAGCACGCGCCGCGGCGGGGCGTTCGTCCGCGCCGCCGCTTCTGCCTCGCCCCGCATAGCCGGAGGATAGTGGGCGCGAGGCCCATCCCGAGCAACGCGCCTGCAAACTCTCGTTTGGATCCCCCATGATCCACTGCGCTACCGTCGCCGTTCGGTACGCCGCACTTCGTCGAGAACGACCCGATAGACGGTCGGACGCCGTCGTCGACGCGCTCGTCTCGTGAGCATCAGGAAAAACGCGCCGGCCCAGAAGGCGCTCGGCGCGATCGTGAAGCCCTTGCGCTAGTCGGTCCCGCTGCTCGTCACGTCGATCACGCTCACCGCCTTGCCGTTCACGTAGACGAGGTCGGTGTCGTTCCGGAAGAAGCCGCGGTAACCGAGGTCGATCGGGCGATCGATCTCGCGCTGCTTCTTCCCCGGCACGTCGGTGACGACGATCCCGAGAGAGCCGCTCTGTACGAGGAGACCGGAGTCGCTGATCGCGCGGACGGCAAGCCCGGGAGGCTCCGGCTCGTCGCGCACGACCTTGCCCGAGGTCGTCGACACGACGCGGAGTCGCCAGTCGACCTTGCGCTCGCCCGCGACCTCCGTCTTCTTCTTCGTCGAGAGCGCGGCCCACTTGCCCTTCGGCGAGATGACGGACTCGACGAGCTGCTCGTTGCCGTCGAGGCATGCGAGCTTCTTCACGGCGAACGGCGGGCGGAGCGACAGCGAGACGACGCACGTGTCGCTTGCGCCTTTCGATCCGCGAGGCTGCGACGCGACCGCGAATGCAGTCTGGCCGTCCGGGTGAGCGACGAACCGATCGCGCATGCCCGCCGTGCCCGGAAGCGCGCGAGGCGGCGCGGAGAGGTCGGAAGGAACGACGAAGAGCTCGTAGCGAGCGAAGACGTCGACCGTGCCCGTCGTTTTACGGAAGAAGAGGTACTTGCCGTCGGGCGTGAAGCGCGGGTCGTAGGCGGCTTCGTCCGCGAGCCGACGACGCACGCGCCCCGTCTCGTCCGCGACGTAGAGCCAGTCGCCGGCGTCGAACGCGATCGCCGAGCCGGTGCTCGCAGCCGCGAGCCGTCCGCAGGCGCCGAACGGAAAGCTCCCGGCGAGGTGGGATCCCTTGATGATGTCGCGGCCGAACGCCGGCGACGCGAGCATCCATTCGAGCTCGGCGATCTCCGTCGGCTTGCCGCCGATCGTCGACGCCGGGATCTTCGCGAGCTCCGGGAGCGCGGTCTCCTCGAGCGTGCGTCCACTGTCGACGTCGACGACGCGGACGTGGAACGTCGCTCTGTTCTTCGGATCGAGCTGCCGGAGCAGGGCACGCCGCCCGTCCCCCGAGAGCGATTCGAAGTACCAGTGGTCATCGAGATCGATCTCGCGCGTCGCCCGTGCGGCTCGCGCGGGCTCACGCGTCACCGCCGCCGAGAGCGTATGCACAGGCGGAGCAGATGCCGGCGTGAGCTCGGCGAGCGCCGGACGAACCCGCGCCGCCGAAGGCGCCTGCCCGCTGCAAGCCGCGAGCGCGGTCACGAGCAGAGTCGAGAGGATCCCGGCATGCGGCTGACGCACGCGGAAGAGCTTTAGAGGGACGGCGGACAGGAAGGCAAATAAGTGGCTTCCGCGCTCGAGGACGCTCCGGAAGGGGACAAAATGCATCGCGCGGATCCGAGAGCTCGAAACGCTCATCGGACCCGCGCGGTGGGAATGCGTCACTCCGCGGCGGTGGCGCTCTTCGCGGTCTTGTTGGTCGCCTCGGGCGAACCACCTGCGGCCGTGGCGCTCGCAGCGCCGGCCGTCTCGTACTTGCGCGCGCGCGGCTTCACGAGGCTGATGTCGACCTCGTCGGTCACGTGCACCGGCTTGCCGAGGAGCGAGTAGTCGAGCGAGCGGACGTACTGGACGCTGCTTCGCTTCCCCGAGGCGCCGTAGAGCGCCATCGTCGAGCGGAGCCAGTTCGCGTCGTCGCGCTGCTTGAAGTCCGGCTTGTAGTGCGCGCCACGCGACTCGTCGCGGTTCCGCGCGCCCTGCGCGATGACGCGCGCGATGACGAGCATGTTGCGGAGATGGCGGACGAACTGCGCGCCCTGGTTCGCGCGCGTGCCCGTGTCGGGGACGCCGACGTCGTGCCAGCGGTCTTCGAGCTCGTCGATCTTCGCGATGACCTTGTCGAGGACGCCGTTGTGACGCTCGATCGTGCAGTCGCGGAGCATCGCCGCCGCGAGCTCGTCGTGGAGCTTGTACGGGTTCTCCTTGCCGCTCATCCCGACGATGGCGTCGTAGCGATCCTGCTCGCGCTTCGCGGCCTTGTCGAAGACCGATCCCTTCAGGTCGAACGAGCTGTTCGGGAGGTTCTTCACGTAGGTCGCGATCGCCGGGCCGGCCGCGAGGCCGCCGAAGATGCAGGAGAGGAGCGAGTTCGCTCCGAGGCGGTTTGCGCCGTGGTACTGGTAGTCGACCTCGCCGGCCGCATAGAGACCCGGGATGTTGGTCGCCTGGTTACGCGGCGAGCCCATCACGAGCTTCCCGTCGCTGCTCTTCTCGAAGTCGACCCAGAGGCCGCCCATCGAGTAGTGCACCGCGGGGAAGATGCGCATCGGGTTCTCGTACGGATCCTCGCCGACGAACTTCTCGTAGATCTCGAGGACGCCTTCGAGCTTCTTCCGGAGGACGTCCTTCGGGAGGTGCGTGACGTCGAGGTAGACCTCGAGCTCGTTCTTCCCGCTCTTCGGGTTGAAGACGCCCTTGCCCTCGTGGAAGCCCTTGAGGAACAGCTCGCGGCTCGCGATGTCGCGCGGAACGAGGTTGCCGTAGCCCGGGTATTTCGCTTCGAGGAAGTAGTCGCGCTCCTTCTCGGGGACGTCGCGGCCGCGGCGCTTCTCCTTCGGATCTTTCGGGACCCAGACGCGTCCGCCTTCACCGCGCACGCTCTCCGAGATCAGCCGGAGCTTGTCGGCCGCCGGGATCGCGGTGGGGTGCACCTGGATGAACTCGCCGTTCGCGTAGCAGGCGCCCTGCTGGTAGACGGCGCTCGCGGCGGTGCCGGTGTTGATGACGCTGTTCGTCGACTTTCCGAAGATGATGCCCGGGCCGCCGGTGGCGAGGCACACCGCTTCACCGCGGAAGCTCTCGATCGCCATCGACTTGATGTCCTGGGCGACGATGCCGCGCGCGCGGCCTTCTTCGTCCTGGATGATCCCGAGGAAGTCCCAGAGCTCCCACTTGCGGACCATCTTCTCGCCGCGAACGACGACGCCGCGCTCGTCCTCGACGTCGACGGTCTCGTAGCGGCGGACCTGCTCGTCGAGCGCGTAGAGGAGCTGCTGCCCCGTCGTCGCGCCGGCGAACGCCGTACGGTGGAAGAGCGTCCCGCCGAAGCGGCGGAAGTCGAGCAGACCCTCGGGCGTCCGGTTGAACGGCACGCCCATGCGGTCGAGCATGTAGACGATGCCCGGCGCCGCGTACGTCATGCCCTTGATCGGGGGCTGGTTCGCGAGGAAGTCGCCGCCGTAGGCCGTCTCTTCGAGGTGCACCTCGGGCGAGTCGCCCTCACCCTTCGTGTTGACGCTCGCGTTGATGCCGCCCTGCGCACACACGGAGTGCGAGCGCTTGACGGGGACGAGCGAGAAGAGGTCGACCGGGATGCCGGCCTCGCAGAGCTTGATGACGGTCGTGAGGCCGGCGAGCCCTCCCCCGACGACGATCACGCGTCGAACTTTGCCGGACTCGGTGACGATGCTGGTCTTGGCCATACGGGTTCTCGAGGCGTGTTGTACTAGGTCCGCGGTCCCTCAAGGGGAAGGGGTACGTAGCTTGAACGGTGGTGAAGGCGCCGGAACGGCAGAGCCGCACGGGGCCGACGGGGCAGCGCTATCGTCATCTGCGCCGGGGAGCAAGCGGGTTCCTGTCGCGGTCCCGATGACGGTTGCGGCGCCCACGAGGAAGAGGACGAGCCCGAGCGTAGCCGTCAAGAGGCGCATCCGCTGGCGGCCGCGGTCCGACGAGGCGACGTTCCAGGTCCCCGTGGCCGCAAAAAGCCCGTTCGCGGCGTGCGCGGACGCTGCCAGGACGCCGAGCAGGTAGAAGAGGGCGACCCAAGGGATCCCCGCCCACGTCGACGACAGCCGGGCCGTCAGCTCCGTGTAGAGCGCATCCGCGGAGAGGCCGAAGAACAGCCGCTGCAGGCGCAGGTGCCACACGTGGACGAGCACGAAGACCAGGAGCACGCCGGCGCTGATCCGCTGAAGGAGCCAGGAACGCCGAGAGCCGAACGCCTGGGCTCCGACGTCGCCCGCGCGCTCGCGCGCGAGGAGGTGGATCCCGTAACCGACGTGGAACGCGAAGGGGATCAGCACGAAGACGACCTCGACCACGGAGCCGAGCGGCGAGCGCGCGAGCGCGCCGACGACGCGGTCGTACGAGCGCTCGCCTCCGAGCGCGGAAGCGTGCGTGAAGAGATGCCCGACGAGGAAGGTGCCGAGCAAGACGGCGCCCGCGATCGTGTGCAGGCGGCGGTACCGCGTGCGATCGAGCGCTGCCGTCGGGGACCCCGCCGGCACGACGTCGGGCATCACCTGCGCGGGCTCGTCCGTGCGGCTCGCGTCCGAGGCGGTCTCGTTCGGCGCGTGCTCTTTCTCCGTCATCGGCGAGCCGGAGTATACGTGTCTCGCGCGTCGTCCGTGTCGGCGAAGCGTCACGACGCCGGCGCGTCGAGCAGCTATTCTCCGCTCCGGTGACGGGACGGCGTGCTGCGTTCGCCCTGCTGGTGGGCATCTCGGTCCTCGGGACGGCCAGTGCGTGCGCGCGCTCCGCGAGGAAGGCGCAGCCGGTCGCCGCGCTCTCGACGACGCCCGAAGCGGCCGCCGATTTCGCTCCGCTCCGCGAGGCATGGCAGGAGCGAAAGCTCGATCGCGCCGCCCTCGAGACCTTCCTCGCCCGGCATCCGCAGGACGGCGCCGCGCCGCTCGTGAAGGTCTATCTCGCGTTCGCGCTCATGGAAGCAGCGCAGCTCGTCGCTGCCGACGGCGCGCTGAGCTCGGTCAGCGAGCTCCCTCCGGGCGCGACCCGCGATCTCGCGACGGTCGCGAAAGCACGGAGCCTCCGGTTGCACGGAGCGCCGCAATCGGCGCTCGACAGCTTGCGTCCGCTCGTCGGCAAGGTGATCGACGACGGGGACCGCGAGGTCTTCCTCGAAGAGGTCGCGCTCAGCGCGCTCGGCGCGCACGTCGACTACGAGGCGCTCGCGTATCTCGATGCGTGGCTGCGCGGCGTCGGCGAGGACGACAAGGATCGCGTCAAGGCGAAGATCACGCAGATGCTCGACACACTCCCGCGAGCGGTGCTCGAGCAGACGTACCGCACGATGCGAGAGCGCGGAGCCGCATCCGGATACGGAAGCGACACGCAGAAGCTCGTCGCCGAGCGTCTCGCGCGCATCGCCGTGGAGACGAACGACGCCGCGCTCGCGCGGTGGCTCGTCGAAGAGAGCGGCGTCAGCGCGGCGCAGACCGGCGGCGACGCAGGACTCGAGCTCGGCGAGCTCGCCGCGAGCCGACGCGGTCTCGCGACCGTCACCGGCAGGACCGTCGGCCTGCTCCTCCCGACGCGCGATCGCGAGCTGCGCGACGAGGCGGCGGACGTCGTGCGCGGGATCTCGTGGGCGCTCGATCTGCCGAGGAGCGCCGGGAGCGAAGAGGTCGCACGCCTCGTGACGCGCGAGGACGGCGTCGATCTCGCGGGTACGCAGACCGCGATGGAGGAGCTGGCGGGCGAAGGCGCAGCGGTCATCGTCGCCGGCTTCGACCGCGCGAGCGCCGATCGCGCCGTGAGGTGGAGCGAGGAGAGCGGTGTGGCGGTGCTCTTGCTCGCCGCTCCGAGCACGCCCTTGATGCCGAAGAAGACCGCCGTCGTCCTCGGTGAACGACCCGAGCGCGAGATCGCGATGCTCGCCGACGCGCTCGTGCGGCACGGCGTGAAGACCGCCGCGCTCGTGGCCGATGCGGCCGACGACGAGTCGGCGGCTGCCACGCTCGATGCGAGGAGCGGAGGGCTCGCGCTGCTCCCGACGGTGCGGTGTGACGTTCCGCTCTCGAATGCCGGACGCACACGGTTTCCGGTCGATGCCTGGTGGAGAGGCGGGGCGCGTGGATGGGTCGTGGCGGGCCCCCCCGCGTGCGCGCGCGATTTGCTGCGCGACCTCGGTGCCGCCGCGCCGAAGGCGGCCGGCGCGTCGCCGCCCGTCGTTGCCCTGACCCTCGAGTCGGGGATCCCGATGAACGAAGCTCCTCGCGGCATCGCCGTGCTCAGCGCGTCGGCCGGGATCGTGCCCGTCCTCGCGTCACGCCCGGAAGAAGCACGTGACGAGGAAGTCCGAAGGTTCATGGAGCGCTTCGGCGTCCGGCCGAGCTACTGGACCGCGCTCGGGCACGACGCTGGCGTCCTCGCGAAGACCGCGCTCGCGCCGCTGCCGAAAGACACGACCACGGACACGAAGGCTGTCGTGCAACGCCGCGCCATCGTGCAGGCGGGGCTGCTCGCCACGCGCGTCCGGCTCTGGACCTCCGACGAGCGCGGCGTCGGCGATGGCCGTGTCCTCGCGAGAAGTCTACGACTCGTGAGCTGGGAGCGAGACCGGAAGTAGCCGAGCTCGGGGCGGGGCACGCGCGGCATGCGTGATGCGTGCAATGCGTGCCATGAGCCCGAACGATGTGCAGCCCGCGCCGTTTCCACCCGTGCCGGTGCCCGGCCCGACGCCGGATCCGGCGCCGCAGCACCACACGCCGCATGCGCCCGGGCAGCCCGATCCGGTTCCGACGCCAGAGCAAGAAGAGCAGGACATGCCTGCATTGAGGAGCTTGCGATGAACACCAACGAACCGAGGGAGCCCATCTCCACCGAGGGCGGTCAGTTTGGCGACGACGATCACGTCGAAGTGCTCGTGGAGGACCTCTTCATCGAGGAGTACCAGACACCGCTCACGCTCCCGCAGGAGCCCCAGCGCGAGCGTCGGCGGGCCCGCGTCGCGCGCATCATGCGAAGACGTGAAACGTCGTTGATCGGTGGAATCGCCGCCATCGGAGGCCTCGTGCTCGCGGCGCTCTTCCTGAAGGGCCGCCGGCGCAAGGCGTCTGGCTTGTCGCGCGTGCTGTTCAAGCTCGGGCTCGCGCGGTAGCTCGCCATGCAGATCGACAAGCCCGACGGCGACGACATCCCGTTCGCGCCTCCCCCGCACAACACGACATCGGGAGAGCTGTTCGTCGAGCCTGCAGCGCCGCTCCCGCCGGAGCCCCCGCAGCCGCTCTTCGATCGATCGCGCGGGATGATGCCGCGCGTGACCCGACACCTGGGTACGCGCATGCGCACGCGCTCGATCCTGGGGCTCGCGCTGATCGGAGGAGCGACCCTCGCGGTCGGCCTCTTGGGGCGCTCCGTCGTGAAGGGCAGCGCGAAGGCCTGGTATCACACGCTGAAGAAGCCGTCGTGGACGCCGTCGGACAAGACGTTCGGCATGGTCTGGCCGGTGCTCTACTCACTGAGCGCGGTCTCCGCGTGGCGCATCTGGCGCTCACCGCCGTCGAAGGAACGCTCGGCCGCCTTGAGCCTGTGGGGCAGCCAGCTGGCGACGAACGCCGCATGGACGCCGCTGTTCTTCGGCAAGAAGATGCCGGCAGCGGCGCTCACGGACCTGAAGGCGAACCTCGGATCGGCGGCGGCGTACGCGCTTGCGGCCGCGAAGATCGACAGGCCTGCAGGTCTCCTCATGCTGCCGTATCTCGGGTGGGTCTCGTTCGCGAGCACCATCAACGCGAGCATCGCCCGGCACAACACGGCCGGCCCGTTTGCACGCCTCGGGTTCCGCAGCTAGTACGACGCGGTGGCCCGAGCCACCGCAGTGCTTCTCGTCCTCGCCTCCGCCGCGCTCGCAGGCGGGGCTGCGGCGTGCTCCTCGGACGACGCGAACGAGCCGTCTGTGCCCGTGCGCACCTGCGGGCTCCGTGTCTGGCACAAGCCGGCGAGCGTCGATGCCCACGTCGAGCTGATCGGCTCCTGGAACGAGTGGAAGCGCCCCGGCCTCGTCCCCGACAGACGCGAGGACGGATGGCGCGTGGCGGCGGTCGACGTGCCGCCGGGCGAGCACGCGTACGCGATCGTCGAGGACGGCGTGTGGCTCACCGACAAGAACGAGCCGATGACGGGCGTGTACGACGGTCGCGAGGTCACGGTCGCGACCGCGGTCGACTGCGACCGGCCCGCGCTGGAGGTGAGCGGCGTCGAGACGACGCTCGATGGTCACGCCACCGTGCACGCGACGTTCGTCTCTGCGAGGGCAGGGAAGAAGCTCGATCCGTCGTCGATCACGACGCGAGGTCGTGACGGCTCGGGGCTGCGCGTCGTGTCCGTCGATCCCTCGCGTGGAACGGTGACGCTCGAGACGACTGGGTTGAAGCGGGGAAAGTACACGTACACGATCGAGGCTCGTGACACCGCCGGCAACGTCGCCGAAGACGCACGCGCGACCGTTTGGATCGACGCAACGTCAGGAAGCCGGGAGCCGTGGGATCCCCGCGACGCGATCGTCTACCAGGTCCTCGTCGATCGGTTCCGCGGCGCGAGCGGTCCTCTCGCGCCGCCAGCGTCACCGTCCGCGCGTGCGGGGGGAACGCTCGCCGGCATCCGGAACGCGCTCGAGGGCGGGGAGATCGAAGCGCTCGGCGCGAGCGCGATCTGGCTGTCGCCGCTCTACGCCAATCCGGACGGCGAGTTCCTCGGCAACGACGGGAGGCCGTACACGAGCTATCACGGCTACTGGCCCATCGCTTCGCGCGCGATCGATCCGCGGGTGTCGACGGAAGCCGAGCTCGACGACTTCGTCGCCCTCGCACACGCGCGCGGCATTCGCGTGATCTTCGACGTCGTTCCGAACCACGTCCACGAGGAGCATCCCTGGACGAAGGAGCACGTCGACTGGTTCAAGCAGGACTGCCTGTGCGGGCAGAACAGCTGCGACTGGGGCAGTCACATCAAGACGTGCTGGTTCGCGCCGTATCTGCCGGATCTCGACTGGACCAACCCGGACGCGGCGAAGGCCGAGACCGAGGACGTCCTCTGGTGGTTCGATCGCTGGGACGCCGACGGGATCCGCATCGACGCCGTGCCGATGATGCCGCGCTCGGCGACCCGGCGCATCGCGACGGCTGCACGCCGGCGCTACGCGCATGCAGGCCACGCGCTCTACGTGCTCGGCGAGAACTTCACCGGCCCGGGCAACTACCAGAGCCTCCGCTACGATCTCGGACCGTACGGCCTCGATGGCAGCTTCCACTTCCCGCTCATGTGGACGCTCCGCGAGGCGATCGCGCTCGAGTCGGCGCCGATGTCGTCGATCGACGCGAGCTTCCGCGCGGGCGAAGAAGCCTGGAACGGCTCGGGCGCAGTGATGGGCCTGATGATCGGCAACCACGACGTGTCCCGCTTCGCGTCCGTCAGCGCCGGCAACGACGGCGGCGATACGTGGTCTGCTCCTCCGCAGCCGCTCGATCCG
Organism: Pseudomonadota bacterium; assembly: GCA_023402175.1. GTDB lineage: Bacteria > Myxococcota_A > Polyangia > Polyangiales > Polyangiaceae > Labilithrix. The sequence goes on from JAEXCN010000429.1 coordinate 10,758, forward strand.
ACGGTCTATGCGAAGCAGCGCATCGCGCTCGCGTCGGTGCTGACGATGCCCGGCGCTCCCGTGATCTACTACGGTGACGAAGTGGGGCTGGCAGGCAGGAGCGATCCCGATTGCCGCCGGGTGATGCCCGCCGAGGATCAGTTGCTCGAGGCGCAGCAAGAGACGCGTGAGGTCGCGCGCAGGATCGGCCGCGCGCGCGCGTGCTCGCGCCCCCTCCGTCGCGGAGGGCTCGACACGCTCCTCGCGGACAAGGAACGGTTCGTCTTCGCCCGCGCGATCGACGGTGACGTCGCGCTCGTCGCGCTCGTGCGTCGTCCGACGGGCCCGGTCGACGTCCCGCTTCCGCCGGACACGCCAGCATCGCTCGTCGACGTGGTCACGGGCGAGCGCGTCGACGCATCGTCGAAGATGCTCCGCGTGGACGCCGATCCATTTAGCGTGCACGTGTACGTGAACGCCGACGGCCCGTGCGCGCCGTGAGCCCAGGTTACCGCCTCCGTCAGCAAGCTGACGGAGGCGCCGCGCGCGGCGAAAATTCGAGGCGGTTCGCGTGGCGCGTGGCCTGCATGTCGGTGCAGCCGATGGCCGTTCGTCAGCTCCATCCGCTCGCTTTCACCATGCTCGTCGTGCTCTCGGGATGTGGCAGCACTGGCCGCAGCGAGCCGACCGACGGGGGGACCACCCCGCCGCCTCCGACGGTCGACGAGATGCCCGACCCGGGCCATGTGATCGGGAAAGGAGGGAACGACCCCGATGCGCCCGACCAACCGACGAAGCCCACGCCCGTGACCGGACACGGCTTCGTCACGATGCGAACGGTGCCGATCGATGGGACGACCCTCTCCGCGGCGTTCTGGAACGGGCCGGACGTGGACGACGGGCTCGACTCCGACGGCTGCCGCCTCGGCCGTCCGCCGACCGTCCCCGAGGGAGCGACGCTCCTCGACGCGGGCGATATCGACATCTTCTCGAAGCACCTCAACATCCGGTTGGAGTTTGGTGGTCCGGCCAAAGGCTACGAGCCGAAGTCGATCGAGCGACCTGCAGCCGACGACGCAACGTTCGTGTCCGCATTCGCCCTGTCGCCCGCGACCGTCCCGGATTTCGGCGGTCGCCTCGAGCCGATGCCCGAGCCCTCGCTGGTCACGAGCGCGGACGACGGAGTCGAGGCGGCGAGCTCGCTCAGCGTCGCCTGGCAGTCCATCCCGAAAGCGGCGCGGTTCACCGTGGTCCTCGAGGGAGCGATCACGAGCGTCGCGTGCGTCGTCCCGGGGACGGCGACCGAGCTCGCGATCTCCGCGGCGCGCGTTCAGGCGGTCACGTCGCATCCGAAAATGCTGGGACAGTGTCCGTCGTGCGTGACGCTCACGGTCGAAGCCCGGAGCGAGGTCGTCGTGACGGCGGGCAAGTACGCCGTCGCGCTCCGTGACGAGAACGCGCGCTCCGTAACCCTCGCGGTGAAGTGATCGCGACGGAGGATGTTCGTGCGGCGTGACGAAGCCGCGGTGAGGCGGTGTGCTGGAGAGACGCTTCCGTAACTCAGGGGTGAGTTGACAATTCTGGACCTTCCTTCATCCTGAGGCACCCTTACGGTCCTGCCGACACGAGCTCCCATGCCGCTTCATTCGACGAGGTTTTCCGCGGGGGCTCGAAGCCTCGCTGTCGTTTCGGTTCTCTCCGGTGTCCTCGCCGCCGCGTCTGCGGCCTGCGGCAGCTCGGACGCGACGAACCGTGACTACGGACAGCCGCCCGACCCGTCGACGTTCAACCCGGGCTCCGGCGGCAACGATCCGTATGGCTATGGCAGCAAGGGGCCGGGCAAGGTCGAGTGCCCCGCCGAGCTCAAACGCTGCGCCCACACGATCACGTATCCGGCCGGGAACGAGACCTCCGTCGAGCTCCGCGGCGACTTCGGAGGCCCGAGCACCTGGGACGTCGGCAAGCCGATGGCGAAGAAGGGCAACGTCTGGAGCGTCGACATCCAGATCCCCCTCTCGAAGCCGATTCAGTACAAGTTCGTCGTCGACGGCGTGTGGACGATCGATCCCGCGCAGCCGACGGTCACGGACGGCAACAACAACACGAACAACACGTTCGCGGGGAAGACGTGCGAGCCCGCGCTCTGCGAAGAAGAAGGCGAGCTTCCGCCAGGGGTCTTCGATTGGCGCGACTCGGTCATCTACTTCGTCTTCGTCGACCGCTTCTTCAACGGCAACACTTCGCTGGACGCTTCGTGTCGCGTCAGCGGCGTGAGCGGCCCCATCGCGGACTACCAGGGCGGCGACTGGCCGGGCGTCACGCAGAAGATCAACGACGGCTACTTCACCGACCTCGGCGTGAACACGCTCTGGATCACCGTCCCCTTCGACAACCCGAACGTGACTGGTCGGGGCGTCGGCGGCGACAACCACCAGTACTCCGGCTACCACGGCTACTGGCCGAAGCTCGACAACGCGAACGATCCGACCGCGGTCTCCCACGAGTCGTGCTTCGGCTCCTTCAACGATCTGAAGGCGCTCGTCTCCGCCGCGCACGCGAAGGGCATGAAAGTGCTCTTCGACTACGCGATGGTGCACGTCCACAGCTCCTCGGCCGTGTACCAGCAGCACAACGACTGGTTCTGGCCGAACAGCAAGAACGGGTCGCCCGACTGCGTGTGCGGGGGCGACTACTGCAAGTGGGAGACGGATCCTGAGCGCTGCTGGTTCACGGACTACCTCCCGCACTGGAACTACACGAACGCAGCGGCACGTGCCTGGTCGGTCGCGAACGCCGTCGCGTGGATCACGAAGACACAGGACGCGGCCGGCGCCGGCGCCGACGGCTTCCGCGCCGATGCGATCAAGCACGTCGACGTCTCGTGGCTCACGGAGCTCCGAGCGAAGATCAAGACGGACGTCACGGCGAACCAGAACCCGCCGCAGAGGTTCTACATGGTCGGCGAGACGTACGACTTCGGCAATCGCGATCTGCTGAAGCAGTACATCGATCCCGCGACGAAGCTCGACGGACAGTTCGACTTCCCGCTCCGCCGTCACGTCGTCGAGGCGACGCTGATGCGCACGATGTCCATGAGCGACCTCGCGGCGTTCATGGACTCGAACGACTACTTCTACGGCGCGAACGCCGTGATGAGCACGTTCATCGGCAATCACGACCTCCCACGCATCATCCATCTCGCCGCGAACAACCGCATCTGGGGCGACGACCAGGGCGCGGACGGCAAGGACCGCGCGTGGCAGAGCCAGCCCGGCCCGGTGAACGAGCTCGAGGCTTTCGAGCGCGTCGCGAACGGCTTCGCGATCCTGTTCACCAACCGCGGCGCGCCGCTCGTCTACTACGGCGACGAGATCGGGCTCCCGGGCGCGGGCGATCCGGACAACCGCCGCTTCATGCAGTGGAGCGGTCTCTCGTCGAACCAGACGTTCCTTCGCGACCGCATCAAGAAGCTCGCCGACATCCGGGCCAAACATCCCGCGCTCCGTCGCGGCACGCGGCAGACGTTGAGCTCGAGCGTCGACACCTGGACGTTCGTGCGCTCGACGACCGGCGACACGGTCTACGTCGCGGTGAACCGAAGCGACTCGCCGAAGGAGGTCTCGGGCCTCCCCGCTGGGCCGCTCGAGGATCTCGTCTCGGCACAGACGGCGAACGGGCCGACGGTGTCGGTGCCTGCGCGGCAGACGCGCATCTTCGTCGTGAAGTGAGCGGTCCGTGATGACGTCGTAGAACGTTCGAACCAGACCGGCGCCGGCGCTCCCCGAGCTCTCGAGGAGTGTTCAGGAGGTCCAGCGCCATCGGCTTCACGTTGCGTCGTGGAAGATGATCCCGACCGTGTATCGCTCTCCGGAACGGATGCGGCTCACCCCGTGACGAAGGTTCACGCGGTAGACGCCGCGCGTTCCGCTGACGGGCCGATGGTGCACGGCGAAGACCACGGCATCCCCCTCACGGAGCGGGATGACCTCCACGCGGGATTGCATGCGCGGTCGCTGCTCCGTGAGGACGAGCTCGCCCCCGGTGAAATCGCGCTCGGGCTCCGAGAGGAGGATCGCGACCTGGAGCGGGAAGACGTGCTCGCCATAGAGGTCCTGGTGCAGACAGTTGTAGTCGTCGGGCCCGTACCGGAGGATCAGCGGGGTGGGACGCACCTGGCCGGCCTGATGACACCGATCGAGGAGCTCGGGATGTTCGTCGGGGAATCGGACCTCGAGTCCCATCGCTTCGTTCCACCGGTTCGCGATCGATGCGAGCTTCGGATAAAGCGCGGTCCGGAGCGTCGCGATCGTGCTCGGGAGCGGGTAGGCGAAGTATTTGTACTCGCCGCGTCCGAAGCCATGCCGCGCCATCACGATCCGGCTGCGGAAGATCTCGTCGGACGGATAGAGCGTCGCGAGCGCTCTGCACTCTGGACCGGTAAGGAGCCGCTCGATGACGGCACTCCCGCGCGCATCGAGATCGCCTTCGATGCGCGGCCAGTCGATCAGGTCGACGCGCGCGCGGAGCCCGTTCGCCATGCTCGCGGCGAGTACCTTGGATGACGGCACCCGTGCGATCAACGTCGTGTCGGCGTCGTTCATCGCTGCGAGGATGCAGCCCGCCTCGCCGCGGCGCTCGCTGGTTTCGGACGCGGCAGCAAGATCATGCGCAAGACGGCGCACCTCCTTCGCGCGACGGTGTCGGAGCCAGCTGCATGCCCGGTGAGCGTGATACCCTCGCGCGACATGACGCGCTCGTTCGTCCTCGCTGCTCTTCTCTCGGCATCCCTCGCCGTCGCGTGCGGTGGGAAGGAGCCCACCCCCGCTTCGTCACCTGCGTCGGCACAGGCGCCGGAAGCGCCGGCTGCATCCGCGGAGCCGGCGAAGCAGGAGGAGCCCGCCCCCGAGCCGAAGAAGCGGAAGCCGTTCGAAGTCTACAGCGCGTGCGCCGAGGTGGTGACCGTAGTGTTCGCGGAGGATCCGAAGGCGGCGAACGCCGGCCAGCGGGCGATCGCGCCGAGCTCGTCCATCGAGGGCCCGCGCGATCCGGATGGCAATCAGACCGTCTGGCTGCTCGACACCAATGGCGAGCCGCTCGTGAAGGTCCACGTCACGCGCGGAATGAAGCGCGTCGCGATCGGCCGGAGCTGCCGCACGCTCGACGCCCGCTGACATCCAGTCGCCCGGGCCGTGAATGTCTCAGCCGTTCGTGACCGATGAACGCCGCCGCGCGTTCGCGGGCAGCGCTGCAGGTTCCGGACCACCAAAAATCGAATCGTCAAGCCAAAACGACCACGATCGTACTTGCGTGAGGGGCCCGTTGCGCTATGCCGGCCCCTTCACGGCTTGCGTCGCGAGATCGCGGGGAGCTCCCCTGAAATTCCTCAAAGACGGCCCCGAAAAAGACCGGGCCAAATCCGGGCCAAATCCGGGCGAGGCAAACGCGGCAAACGCGGCAAACGCGAATGGGGAGCGATCTTCGGGGTACGTCGTAGGAACGTGTGGTGATGGCGCGTGTGTGGTGTGCGGGCGACCGATGCAGAGGCGCAGAGCGAGAGGAGGATGCGCATTGAGGCCTACGGCAAATTCGACGGGCGAAGAGAAAGCGGTACACTCACGATCTCTCGTGCCTTCTTCGCGCAAAGCTTCTGAGCTCACCATCGAAGCCATCTACGCAACGCGAACCACGCGCGAAGGGTCCTTTTGCACGGACCCTCACATTCCGGACGAGGGTGAGCGCGCACGCCTCATCAGCGACATCACGCGGCTCATTCGCGAGCCGCAGATGCCCGAGACCACGCGCACCGCAGGTCTCACGCTGATCGGCTGGCTCGCGCGCCGCATGCCGGGCGAAGCGCCGCATGCGATCGGCGTTGCCGAAGCGCGCCAGTCGGAGCGTCGCCTCCGCGCCACGCAACAGCGGAAGCGCTGAGGGCGTGTCGCCCGCAGCGAAGTGAGCGATGGGCGCGCGTTCCCGTCGTTCGAGGAGCGTTCGTCCCGTCCTTCGGGCCGTCCCGCTCGCGGTGCTCTGCACGATCGTCGTCGTCGCTCTCGTCGCCCGCCGCACGGCGAACGTCCACTCGGATCGAGTGACGACGACGCAGGCGACGACCGAAGCGACGAGACCGAGCGGCGGCACCAGCGCCTTCGATGCTCCGCTGCGCGGACCATCACCTCCGCCGAACGCGGACGTGCCTGCTGGCGCGCCGCGGACGCTGCACGGAGGACCGCGGCGCACGCATCGCGCGGCGGCACGCGGTCCGCGCGCGACGAAGACGGCATGGCGTGCTCGCGTCGACGGTCCGGTCGCCGCACAAGTGACGTCTTCTCCCGACGAGACGACGCTCTACGTAGCGACGCTGAACGGCAGCGTGGTCGCCCTTTCACGGGAAGACGGATCGCGTCGATGGAGTGCCTCGCTCGGCGATCGCGTGTACGCGACGCCGCTCGTTCACGACGACGGGACGATCTACGTGGGAAGCGACGCGAAGAAGCTCGTCGCGCTCTCGCCGAAAGGCGAGGTGATCTTCCGCCTCGAGACGGAAGGGGAGGTCGACACGGCCCCCGTCCTCGCGAAGGACGGCACGATCGTCTTCGCCGCCGGCAAGGACGTGTACGCGGTCCGACGCGGCGGTGACGTCGCGTGGAGGTTCAGGGCCAAGAACAAAGTCTTCACCGCGCCTGCGATCAGCGAAGACGGGCTCGTCGTCGTCGGCTCGCAAGACCATCACGTCCACGCGATCGGCCCGGGCGGCGTCCTTGCGTGGACGGTCGACCTCGGCGTGGACGTCGACGGCGGCGCCGCGATCGCCGACGACGGATCGATCTACGTCGGGACGGACGCCGGCGACGTCGTGAAGCTCGATCCCAAGGGCCACATCGCCTGGCGGACCCCGGTCTCTGGCTTCGTGCGCGGTTCGCTCTCGATCGCCCGGAACGGCGACGTGATGGCGGGCACCTACGGCCCGGTCCCTCACGTCGTGCGGCTGAGCCCCGATGGATCGATCCGCGGAGCGTTCGCCATTCGCGGCACCGGAGCGCGCGAGTTCGGAATCCACGGCGGGCCTCTCGAGGACGCCGAAGGAACGCTGTACTTCGGCGCTCAGGACGACGCGGTCCGCGCCGTGGCGGTCGACGGGATGTTACGGTGGCGCTTCGATACGGGCGGCGACGTCGACGCCCCCCTCTCGATGCTCTCGGACGGCAGCCTCGTCGCTCCCTCGGAGGACGGTACCGTGACATTGCTTTTGCCGTGATCTACCGTGGCGGACGTCGTTCTGGACGACGCCCTTAGATTGCCGCCACATGCTGGAGATCCCCGCTGCCAAGGACACGGATGCGGAAGACGTCGTCTGGGGCCTCCAGACCGCCGAGACGCTATGGAAGCGGGGCGAGCGAATCGATGCCCTCGTCTGGCTTCGTCGCGCGGCGCAAGCGGCCGGCGACGCGAACGACGACGATCGCGCTCTCGAGCTCGCGCGGCACGCCGCCGAGCTGACGGAGTGGATGGCGACCGCCGACGACGGGGCGGCCTCCGGAACGAAAGGCGTCATCGAGGAGATCATCGAGGACACGGTGATCGAGGTCGAAGAAGCGCCGGACGCCCCGCCTCCTTCGGTCCATTCCGCCGTCACCACGGCTCCTCCCGCTTCGAGCCGCAGCTTCCTGGCAGCGTTGCCGAGGCTGCCTTCGACATCGTCCGAGGCTTCTTCCGAGGACCCGGGCCGGCCGAGCGCAGTCTCGGTTCTGCCGGCAGAGAAGGTCCATGCGGGCATGTTCGACCCGTGGGCAGATTCCGCGTCGCAGCTGGAAGCGGAAAAGGCTCCGCCGCCTCCGTCGCGCCGTTCCGTACCCGAGCCGATCGAAGAGGAGGTCGTCACGAGCGTCCGTCCGCACGGGCCCTCGCGATCCGCCTCGGAGCTGCCCGTCGTCCCATCGGTATCGGCGCCTCCACCACCGCCGAGGCCGTCGCGTCCGAACGTCGCGCCTTCGGTGCCGATGCCCGCGAAGCCTCCGCCGCCGCTTCCGCCCCG
>JAEXCN010000398.1 GCA_023402175.1 Pseudomonadota bacterium
GGATTGCTCCGCCACCGGAGCGTGCAGTGTCGACGGCGAGGTCTGTACGTCCGAAGGAGACGTCATGGTGTGCCGTGCGCCGAAACCCCCGCCGCCGGCGGGAATTGGGGGCACATGCGCAAGCGCACCGACGTCGGCCTCGTCGCGCAGGAGCCTGAGTTGCGCCTCGCTCGCGCTCGGTTTGCTCGCTGTCGCGACGCGGCGGCGCCGAGACCGATTCCGCGTGTGATCGATTCGGCGAGGCTCAACACTGTACCGAGGCTGACTCGCGTAGGGCGTCGTCCCAGGCGGGTCCTTATGTCTGTTAGACGAGGAGGGATCGCTCTTGCGAGTATCTCGGCCGCCTCACGCTCCCTCTTGGCTCTCTGTCTTCCAGTCTCCTGTTAATCTCCTCTCGGAAACCGGCCCGCGGAGACGTACGAATCGGAAACCGGCCCGCGGAGATGTACTGAGCGGTGCGGCCTGGCGTCAGCTCACGCCCGTTTCGACGCCTTGTTGGCGTGCTCGCTCGCGCGCTTCGCGGGCGGCTTCGGCGATGGAGAGGATCTTCAGGCCCGGAAGATGGACGACGAAGCGTGCGCCGCCGAGGCGCGTGCTGCGGTGGGCATCGATCTCGCCGCCGTGCTCGACGACGACCTTCTTCACGATCGCGAGGCCGAGCCCGGTGCCGTCGGCCTTGGTCGTGAAGTAAGGGTCGAAGATGCGGCCCCGCATCGAGGCCGCGATGCCCGGGCCGTCGTCTTCGACCTCGATCCGAGCTCCGTCGCCTTCGGGAATGGCGCTGACGACGACGCGGCCGATCACTTCGCCCGTCGAGAGTCCGCCGTCGCCCGGCGGGCGTGAGGCGCGTGCGTGGTGATCGCGGATCGCCTGCACCGCGTTGCGTACGAGATTCACGAGCACGCGCCGGAGCATCTGCCGATCGATCGCCACCTTGATCGGCTCCTTCGGGAGCTCCCAGCGGATCTCGACGTTCTGCGACGGGATCGGATCTCCATCCGTCGACCCTTCGCCGAGGGACGGATCCTCGAGATGTCCGAGCTGGTTCTCGCAGTCGCGGAGGAAGCTCCCGAGGTCGGCCTCTTCGAGCTCGGCATGCGGGAGGCGGGCGAAGCTCGAGAAGTTGCCGACGAGACGCCGCAGCGTCCCGACCTCCTCCTCGACGATCTCGAGCGTCGTATCGAGCAGCGCGCGGTACTTGCCGTCATCGCCGGCGTACTTGCGATGGCACTCCTGGACGGCGAGCTGGATCGGCGTGAGCGGGTTCTTGATCTCGTGCGCGAGACGCTGCGCCATGTCCTGCCACGCGCCGATCCGCTGGAGGAACTCGATGCGCGAGCGTGAATGCGAGATCTCGCCGATCATGCGGTTGAACGTGCGCGCCAGATCGGTGAGCTCGTCGGAGCCCGTGACCGGGACGCGCACGGAGAGATCGCCTTCCGCGACGAGGTTGATCGCGGCCGAGAGGCGGTTGATGCGCCGGGTGACGCCGCGCGCGAGGAAGATGCCGAGCGGCACCGTGAGGACGAGCGTGACGCCGAGGAGCAGCGCGTAGACGTTGAGATATCCCTGGTAGACGTCGGAGCGCGAGGCCTCGATCTGGTGGTAGCGCTTCACGACCTCGCCCGCGCTCTCGAGCTCGTCGAGGCGCTTGCTCGAGACCGCGTAGGTCGCGACGACCATCGGCGCGTCGGGATCGTCGGTCAGCGCGCGCCGAACCTCGAGGCTTCGCTCCTTGGTGGTGTCGACAGGACGACCGCGTTCGCGCCGTGCGAGGACGCGTCCTTCGGCGTCTTCGACGATCAGCGTGACGAGATCGGGGAAGTTCGGGAACACCGTGTCGAGCTCCGACTCGAGCGTCTCGATGTTGCCCTTCTGCGCCGCCTCGCGGAGCACGGGATCGGCCGCGATCGCGACGGTCTGGTGCTTCAGGTCCTCTTTGATCGCCTTGACGTAGTCCTTGTAGACGTCGACGCCTCGATCGAGCTGCGCGCCGATCTCCGGATTGAACCAGACCGCCGAAGCGCGCCGGAACATCTGCGTGCCGAGGTAGAGCGCCGCTGCGAGCGGGACCATCGTCGTGACGAGGATCACGAACGCGAGGCGCCGCTCGGTTTTGCCGACGAGCAGATTGCGGATCCGCTGACCCGCAGTTGCTTTCACGGACCCCACCAAAGGAGCTCGATCACCGCGGGCGCGCCATCGCGCGAGAGAACGACCTCGATCTTCTCTTCCGCGCCTTCGCCCTTCACGCGGAGGAGCGGGGCAGGGAAGGCGTCACACGGCCAGAAGGCGGCCTTTTCGAAGCCTTCCTTCGTCAGCCAGAACGCGTGCAGTCCCTGCTTCGTCGGACCATGCAAAACGAGCATCCGGCCGCCGCCGACGAGATCGAGCGAGAGCGACTTGAAGTCGTACTCCGCGAAGCGCTCGGGGGAGGGGAACGCCTCGCCGAGGTCCTTCATCTCGGGAAGATGCGCCTTCAGGTACTTGTAGAGTACATCGTAACGGACGCCCTTCGAGATCTTCGGGAGCTGTCGATCCGGAGGTGCGATCACCGGAAGCGTCTCGGGCTTCGCGCAGGGCACCTCGACGTAGGCGCGATAGCGATCGGCGAGCGACGGCAGCGTCGCCTCGCTGCTCGGGTCCGCGAGCGACTTGAGCCACCAGTGGAAGACGGGAAGATCCGCGTCGCCGGCGCGCGACACGAGCCGGACGAGGCTCTCCCAGAGCGGGCGCCGCACCGCCCAGTGCCCGCCGTGCGTGCGGACGATGCATTCGCCGACGTAGGCCGCGCCGTGAACGATGAAGTTGAAGAGGACGTTGTCGCCCGTCCCGCGGGCTCCTTGCGTCATCAGCCGATCGCGCCGCTCGGCCGTGATCGCGGCGCTCAGCCGGTGAATGCTCGCGTCGGTGAAATCGAGCTCGAGCGTAGTTGCTGGGACGCCGAGCGCGGTGGGGGCCATCTCAGCGAAGATCCGTGCCGCGTCCTCGAGATGCGCGAGGACGTGCGGGTTGTTCGCCGGGTTGGCGTCAGCGCTCCGCGCGCGGCCGAGGTCGCTCTTCGCGTCCTCCGGATAGAGTGGAAGGAAGATCTCGCGGAACAGCGACTCGACCGTGACGGTCATGCCAGCTTGCTTACTACGGCTACTGCGACGCAGCGACCGCGACGAAGACGAACATCACGAGCAGGATGCCGATGACCGCCAGCACGAACCCGACGATCGAGCAGATGATCTCGATGATGAAGGCGGTGCTCATCTTCTGCATCGCCTGCATCAGGTGCATGAGATCGTTGCCCTGCGTCGTGACGACCGCCTTGAGCGAGTTGCCGGCGCCGACGAACGTGATGCCCACGACGACGGCGACGATGCCTGCCGGCAGATAGGTCGCGAGGGTCGGGCTCGCGAACATCCCGCAGCTGCCGACGATCTGCAGGGCGCCGATGATCGTGGAGATGGTTCCCCAGAGCTTCGCGCGATTCGCGGTCTTCTCGATGATCGAGTTTTCGTAGTCGTTGAACTCGTAGTTGCCGTACTGGGGCACGATGCCCATCATCGGCGGGCCACCCTGCGCGCCGTACGTGCTCGGCGGCGCGTAACCCTGCCCAGGAGGAGGCCCGCCGTACCCGGGCGGTCCACCCGTGCCCGGCGGTCCTCCGTATCCTCCCGCCGGCGGTCCGTATCCTCCACCACCCGGCGGGGGCTGCCATCCACCTTGCATCGAAGTCCTCCTCGACCAGTGTAGACCACGCCGGCGGCGCGTGGACAAAGCGAGGCGTCGATACGGTCCCGTTCAGTCGAGCTCGATCATCCCGCCACACGGGACCGTGACGGAGCGCTCCACTCCGGCGCTCCCGACGCGGATCCGATGCGGACCGCACGTGATCGTGTGCTCGCGCCCGCCGTCGCCGATGATATGCCCGTCGACGAACACGCGGCGGCCGTACGCCTTCGGCGTCCTCAAGATGCCCGTCTTCGCCGTCGTCGACGTAGACGCGGCGGCGCTCGCTGCCGGAGGTGCGCTCTCGGCGGGCGCGGCGCTCGCTGAAGGCATGCTCGCGACGGGAGCGGCGCTCGTCGCGGGGGCGGCGCTCGTCGCCGGAGCCGCGCTCGGCGGCGGAACGGCCGTCGCGATCGCAGAAGCCGGCGCAAACGTCCGCGCTCCGTCCGTCGTCGTGACCGCCGGCTCCGTCGTCGTGCTCGAGCGCGAGCCGAGCATGTAGAACGCAGCCGCGGTCACGCCGAGCGAGGCCATCCAGCCGGCGATCACCGCAGCGCGGCCCCGGCGCGGACGGCCCGTCGGGAGATCGTCGCGCGAGACGCTCGCGACGCGAGCTGTCGTAACGGGCGCCGTGGGCGGCGCAGGCAGCGCAGGCAGCGCAGGCGCGGCAGGCAGCGCAGGCACCGCGGGCGGCGCAGGCAGCACGGGCGAGGCAGCCTGCGGCGTGAGCGGCGGCGGCGCCGCGACGGCGAGCGGAGGAAAACCAGCCGTCTTCTCCTGGGCCGGAAGCCTCCACGGCGAGAGCGGTGGCCGCGAAGGCGCCGGCGGCGGAGAGAGCTCGGGCGGCGGCCGCGGAGGCATCGAAGGCGGAGGCAGCGATCCTTTCGGCGGCGGAGGCGTCGAGGGCAGCACCTCGAGCGCTGCTTCTGCAGGCAATGGCAAGCCTTCGAGCGTCCCGTCCGGCGAGCTCGTTCGCCCGGAGAGCGCGACTCCCTGGCGCGCCTCCGGCGTCAATGTGCGCTCCGGGCTCTGTGCGTTCGATCCGTTCTTCGCGCTCGATCCGCTCCTCGCGCTCGTGAGAACGTCACTCGCTTTCTGCAGGAGCACGGGGACGATCTCGTCGAGCGGTGTGTCGAGGAGCCCGCGCGCCTTCGTCCTTCGCTGCGGTTCGCTCTTTCCTGCCGGGCGCTGCGGCTTGTTCGCGGCGCGCATCGCAAGCAGACGTGCGTAGCGGGCCGCGTCGACGAGCTTCGGATCGAGCGTCGCCGCGCGCTGGAACAGACGGAGCGCGGCATCGTCTTTCCCGTCGTGCATCGCACAGTGTCCGAGGATCGCGAAGCCGAGCTCGCAGTCGCGGTTTTCTTTCACTGCCCTCGTGGCGAGGTGCTGGATCTCGCGTCGCTGGGCGACGTCCTTGAACGTGTCGTTCACGAGCATCTGCGCCCATTTCACGTACAGCTCGTATTCGCGTTGGTCCGGACAGAGCTCGAACGCTCGATGCAGGCCTGGCAGCGCGCGAACCGGATCTTCGGCGCGGAGGAACAATCGTCCCTGATGAAACGCGGACTCGGCCATGAGCCGGCGTTCGCGTTCGTCCTTCGGATCCGGCCAGCGCTTCCTCTTGCTGACCGGCTTCTTGCGATCGAGATCGGTCTTGAGCCGATCGAGCGCCTCGCGCGCGCGGTTCTCGGTTTCGACCGTCGGCGGCGCGAGGTTCTGCCGTGACGAGCGGCGCTCCGGCGGGGGCACCGCGACAGTGGAGAAGCTGACCGCCGAAAGACGTGCGCTCGCGCTCGACGACTGCGGCACGTCTGCGGCCGCGGCGCTCGCAACCGTCGCCTTCGCTCCCGGAACAGCATTCGCGACCGGCGGCATCGGCATCGGCGCCGTTTTGTCCTCGGCAAGGACGAACCGCGCGCGGCGCGCTGTCCGGAACTCCGGCGGGATCGGGCGGCTGTCCGACGGCTGACGCGCGCGCGTCGGCGCCGTGCGCAGCTCCACGCCGCCTCCGAGGACGAGCGCCGCGATGAGCTGCATCACTTCGGGCGACGCCCTCTTCGACAGGATGAAGTGGAGCGAGCTCGTGCCGTCGAGATCGCGGAGCACGCTCGCTTCGGTCTTCGAGAGCTCGAACTCCGCAGCGACGATGCTGTCGGGCGCGACGATCTCCGGATAGCGGTTCTCGGCGAGGTCGAGGATCTCCTCGAGGCGCCGCTCCGGCAGGTCGGCGGCAGCCTCGACGAGCATCGGACGCGTGCGCACGACGTACGTGCCGACGTCGTCGAGGCGCGGATCGTCCTTCAGGAACTTCCACTTGCCCGGGCCGCGATGCACGCAGCCCATGAGCTTCTCCTTGACCTGCTGGGTGAGCGCGAGCTCGAGGTCGCCTGGATCGAGGAACCCGTACTCGACGACGATCTCGCCGAAGCGAAGGTGCTCGTTGTCGACGAGCGCGTCGGTCATCCGACGGATCACCGCCGCGACCTGCTCTTCCGTGAGCCGGCCTGCGCGGATGAGCATGCGCCCGAGCGTCTCGCCGACCGTCCCAGCATCGGCGAAGACGATCTCGCCCGACCGGGCGTAGATGTTCGTCGTGATCCCCTGCGCGGTGAGCTCGAGAACGCCCGTCAGATCCTCGCGCTCGATCGCGAGCAGCGGGTCGATGACCGAGCTCTCGCCGGCGGTCTCCACCGCAGCAGGATCAGCACCGCGGCGCATCGAATGCAACGGCGAGCCGCAGTGCAGCGCATCCACACGTCATTCGCGTTCGGCGAGCACCGCGCTGCCCTCTTACGCGACGGACGAAAATTCCGCCGCGCCGGGGCGCTCCGGCAAGGTAGCGTAGGGGCGTGCTCACGCCCGACGTCCGCTTCGAGGGGTGGACGACCGAGACTTGGACGCGGTTCCTCCATCTCTGGAAGCCTCGCGCTACGCCCGATCGCGAGCCGACGCGCCCGCGCGGCGGTGTCATCGCGATCCACGAGGGCGGTCGCCTCCGTAAGCTCCTCCACACGCGGACCGGTCGCCTCGATCCGCGAGGCCCGTGGCCCATTCCACTCTCCGAGCTCGCCGAGACGCACCATGCGAGCTGGGCGCTCGCTGCAGAGAGCGGCGCGCTCGAGGAGGTCATGGAGCGTTTCGGCGCGCGCCTCCGGCGCACCGACGATCTGACCGCGCAGGCGCTGCTCGTCGTCACGATCGCTCGCGAGATGATCCAGGAAGGCGCGATCGAACGATGGCCGAATCGGCTTCACGGTGTCCCGCCGCCGACGCTGTCGATGGTGCATCGTGCGCTCGACTCGATCTGCCCCGACGGCCACGCGATGGTGCTCGGCGTGTTCCGCCATGGCGATCTCTGGACGGCCGGTGTCGCGCGCCGTCGCGGAGCCGCATTCGACGTCCTCGCCGGACCGGAGGACATCCGCATCCGCATGGGCCTCATCTCCGGCGACTGGCGGCGCGACTACCGTCACGTCGCGCGCGCAGTCGAGGAGCAGTACGCGCCCGTGGCGATGGGATGCTTCTCCGAGGTCGATCGCTTCCGCGAGCTGCAGGTTGACGCAAGACCCGGCGCATGGGGACGCGCGGCCGTCGTCCGTGACGTCATCCTCTCGCCGATGCCCGTCGGCATCCGCCTCGCGCTCGGAGCCGACGGCGCGCGGTTCGCGTTCGAGAGCTTCCGCGCGATCGCGGGACAGAGCAACACCTTGCGGAAGCTCGAGCCCTTCATGGCGCACGCACGCAAGCGGCTCGGCGATGCCGTCGGCGATCGCGACGTGTCGAGCACGCTCGGCTTCGATCCGCTCGCCGCGCTCCGCGCTCTCTTGCGACGCTGACCGGCAGGATTACGGCGCGGCCGCGTCGGGGTCGCCGGCATCGATCACCGGCGCTGGGCTCGACGAGCCACCGTCGACGAAGCACGTGTCCTTGCGCGCGAGCGCGTCGAGCGCCGCGGGGCACGCAGGATCGGAGCCGGACGCATCGAAGCCGAAGGGATACGGCCCGCACATCGTCGAGACGTAGATCGCGCGTCCACCGTCGCTCTGCGGTTGCACGAGGCAGGTCGGAGCGCAGGGCGAAGACGGCGGCTCTCCGTCGACGACGTCGACGCTCGCCTTGGTCCCGAGGCACTGCCGCTGCTCGACGAAGAGTCGGGCCTCGAACACGTGAGAGGGGTTACCGCACGCCACGAGGTGAGCGGCGAGCATCGCCGACGCGACGGCCCCGAGGACGAGCACGATCCGACGCCGCATGGGTGCGTTGATGCTCGTCCGAGCGCAGGGAGTCAAGCTCGCGACTTTGCAGAGCTCCTCGGTAACGTCGGTAACGTCGGTGGATAACGTCGGTAAGGTTTCCCGCCCGCGCCGCACGATGACTTCGCGCCCGCGGCGCACCACCCGGCCTGTGACCTCGCGTTCACGGCCGGCGCGGCAAAGGACGTAACCAGCGAGATGAAGGGCGTTTCCTGGCGAGGGGGCACGGAACGGGGGTTGCTCTGGCCCGTCGCGGGAGGTAAGCACCGCCCCGCGCGTACAACGTGCGTGCTTCTTTGCAGCCAAGCCTTCGATGGGTCTCCGTAGTCTCTGTCTCTTCCTCTTCGCCGGCGTCGCCACCCTCGTCGGGTGTGGCGACGACCTTCGTGGAACCGCTGGACAGCTCGGCACGCTCCGCTTCGAGTACGCGACCAGCGGCGTGTGCACCGGCTGTGCGATCGAACGCGAGGTGCTCGCCGGATCGCTGCTCGATGTCGACGTGCACGGCATTCACCCGCGGGTCGAGGTCCAGGTGAGGTCGACCTCGCCGGACGTTGCGGACTTCCAGCTCACGTCGCGTTGCCGGTTCATCGGTCACCAAGGCTGCCACGACGGCATCGCGGTGATCACGAAGTCGGCTGGCGACGCCGACCTCGAGGTGTTCGACGACTGGACCGGGACGGTGCTCGATCGCGTGACGATCAAAGTCCGCGACGCCGCCTCGATCGAGACGAGCGTGAAGGTGACGCCCGCTCTCGGAGGCAACGCGAAGGAGCTGGTTCCGACGAACGGGATCTTCGAGCTCGAGGTCGACAGCGACGTCGAGATCGTCGCCACGGCGCGCTCGGCGGACGGAAGCCCGCTCATCGCCACGAGCGCGGCGATCAAGGGCGCGTACGGCGACGAGCAAGTGCTCGCGCGTCGTCCGACGGCCGGCGGCGCAGCCCCGACCGAATACGCGAAAGCGAAGAGCCCGGGCACTGCGACGGTCGAAGTCGCCGGCGGCGGAGCACGCCAAGAGCTGCTGTTCCGCGTGCAGTGAGCGCGAGCGCGTACGCTACGGCGATGCGGCGCATGCCTGCGTCGCGCGCGAGAGGCGCGTGGACATCACCGGCCGCGCATCCTGAGGCCCAGCGGCATCGATTCGCGCGCGGGCGTCTTTCCATCGTCTCGACTCGATGAAAGCTCGGCAGCGCTTCCGCTGCGCGTGGAAGCATCCGCGCTCAACGGAGGAGGCACAACGATGGGTCAACGACGACTCTCCCTCGGAGGCACGGTCTCTCTGGCGGCTTCGATTTTCGTCGCCGTCCTCGTGGCATGTGGCTCGGACCGGACGGACTTCAAGCAGGGCACCCCGGATCCGGCGCAGGGTCAGCCTGGGTTCGGCCAGGAAGAAGAGGACGTGGTCGAGTCGGTCTCCGTCGAGCCGAAGTCGGCGGCGATCGTCGTGGAGAACGGCACGCCGGCGACGCAGCCGTTCAAGCTGATCGCCCATCATCCGGGCGGCGCGACGACCGAGGTTCCGGGCGCATGGGCCGCGACGAACCTTCAGGTCGGCAACATCGGATCGAACGGCGTCTACACGGCAAACGGCACGCTCGGCGGCGTCGTGACCGTCACCGGGACGTACAAGGGCAAGAAGGCCGACGGCGAGCTCACGGTGAAGCTCCACGTCGTCGAGAACCCCGAGAATCTCCCGCCCGCGACGCTCGACGCGCTGAAGGGCGCGACCGCACCCGACGCGATCCAGTGGGCGTACCCGTACGACGGCACGGTGTTCCCGCGCGGACTTGCCGGTCCGCAGCTGATGTGGAACGGCGGCGGTCCGGACGACGCCTATTACGTGCATGTTGCAAGTAGCACGTTCGAGCTCGAGTCGTTCGCGAAGGTCGCGCCGCCTGCGCGCTTCAACTTCCCTGCGGCGACCTGGGAGAAGCTCGTCGACTCGACGTCGGGCGCCACGTCCGTGAAGGTCGCGCGCTGGGACGGAGCTTCCGCAAAGGTGGTCATCGACCACAAGTGGACGATCGCCCCTGCGTCGATGCGAGGGACGATTTACTACTGGGCCAACAACGCGGGCCGCGTCATGCGAATCAAGCCGGGCGCGACGGCTCCGGACGACTTCAGCGCGGGGACGTTCGGCTCTCTGCCCGCCTCGGGCTGCACCATGACGTGCCACACGGTCTCGGCCGACGGCTCGACGCTCGTGAGCGGCGGCGACACGCTCGGCGGATCGTACGATCTCCTCACGAACAAGCCGATCTTCGACACCGGCGGCGATCCGGGCAGCGCGCAGAAGCGCATCTGGTCGAACCCTGCGCTCTCGCCGAACGGCAAGTACCTCGTCCAGAACTCGTCGCTCGACATTCCGGGCCCGCCCGGCGGCGCTGACGGTCTGTGGAGCACGAAGGACGGCACACGCATTCCGAACAGCGGCCTCGACGGGATGCACCTCGGGATGCCGAGCTTCTCGCCGGACGGGTCGAAGATCGCGTACGTGATCCCTCCCGGCGTCGGCCAGGGCTCGCTTGCCGTCGTCCCGTTCGACATGACGACGGTGAAGGCGGGCACGACGACGACGCTCGTCGTCCAGGGCGCGGGCGCGCAGATCGTCTGGCCGAGCGTGAGCCCCGACGGGAAGTGGATCGTCTACCAGCGCGGCGTGCTCGATACGCGCCTCGGTAACGGCGATCTCTTCCTCGCTAGCGCGACGACCTCGAACCAGGAGGTCCGCCTCGCGAAGCTGAACGGCGACGGATACCCGTTCGCGGCACAGGCGCGCGATCTGTCCTGGAACTACGAGCCGACGTTCGCGCCCGTCGCGTCGGGCGGCTACTTCTGGGTCGTCTTCACGTCGCGCCGTACGTACGGCAACCTCCTCGTCGGCTCGAAGGACGAGGTGAAGCAGCTCTGGGTCGCCGCGATCGATCTCGATGCAGCGCCCGGAGTCGATCCGAGCCACCCGCCGTTCCTCCTCCCGGGTCAGGACCTCACGTCGATCAACATGCGCGGCTTCTGGGCGCTCGATCCGTGCAAGGGCGACGGTCAGGGCTGCGCATCGGGCACCGAGTGCTGCGGCGGCTTCTGCGACGGCACTGGCGGAGAGGGCGCGAAGGTCTGCAAGTCGGCGGCCGCCTGCGCGCAGGACGGCGACAAGTGCAAGGCGACGTCGGACTGCTGCAACGCCGCGACCGGCACGCAGTGCATCAACGGCGTGTGCGCGGAGCCCGGCCCGAAGTAGCGCCGCATCGACCCGCCGCGTCGCGGTTCGCGCGACGCGGCGGCTTCGGTGAGCTCGTCGAGCCCACCGTCGTCATCGGAAGAGCCACGAGCGACGCGCGCTGCGCCGTCGTGCGAGGCGTGTCGCGCTCACGGTGAACGCCGCGACGACCGCGATCGTCACGAGCGCCCGGACCGGCGAGCGCTTCGGGAGCTCGTCGGTGTAGCCCCTCTCGGGATGGACGCGAGCGGGGGCATCTCGAGGCTCCTGCAGCGCCATCTGCAGCACCTCCGCGAGGTGCAGCGCGCGGCGCTCGGTGCCGTGCGTGATCTGCTCGCGACACGAGAAGCCGTCCGCGACGACGATGGCGTCGTCGGG
>JAEXCN010000560.1 GCA_023402175.1 Pseudomonadota bacterium
GCTGTCGCTGCAGGAGAACCTCGATCCGACCGAGCACCTCGCGATCGGACGCGCGCTCGAGCCGCTCCGTGACGAAGGCGTGCTCATCGTCGGCAGCGGCATGAGCTATCACAACATGCGCGGGCTCATGACGGGCACGGGCCAGAACGACTCGCGGCGCTTCGACGAGTGGCTCGCGGCGTCCGTCGAGAAGGAGCCCGAGGCACGCAATGCCGATCTCGCGAGCTGGGCGAATGCGCCGTCCGCACGTGCGAGCCACCCGCGCGAAGAACACCTCCTGCCGCTGATGGTCGCCGCCGGCGCTGCCGGGCGCGATCGCGGCAAGCAGGTGTTCCGGGACGACGTGATGGGCGCACGCGTCTCGGCGGTGCGCTTCGGCTGATCTCGTCAGGGTTTGACGTTCGCGTAAACGGCCGTGTTGCTTCCCGCGAGGCGCGTCCAGCGAAGGTTGGATTCGAGGCCCATCGCGTCGGTGCTGGAGAATCGAACGTCGGCGCCGGCATTCGCGATCGGGATCACCTGCACCTGCCGCAGCGCGAGCGTCTCGGGGTCGAAGAGCGCGCGGCCGATGTAGTTCCGGCTCTGCGCACCGAGCGACGGGTGGATGAAGTTGCCGAGGCTCTCGAAGACGACGCCCTTGCCGCCGCTCTGCTTGCGGACGACGCGCACGGGCTTCCAGACGTGCGGGCCATGGCCGAAGACGACGTCGCCGCCGTATTGCTCGACGAAGCGAATGCCCATCCGCACGAGCTCGTCCTGATCGGCGGCCGCCATGCTGTGCAGCGCAACGATGCGGAGGTCCGCCTGCGCATCGCGGAGGCTCGAGAACAAGGCATTCGCATCGCCGCTGCATGCGGCGCGGGGACAGCTGGGCCGACCGGTGTAGAGGCTGCCGAACGCGACGCGAACGTCGCGCCCCTTGATCGTGAACGTCCGCACCTTCGCGCGAGCCGAGTCGTCCTCGCCGATCCCGGCGACGCCCGCGGTGAGCCACTCGAGATCGCCGAGGCTCGCGATGCCCTTCGCCGTCATCGCGGGGCTCGCGGCTTCGCCGCGCTCGGTGGTCTCGCTCGATGCGTAGCAGTCGCGCGCGTGATTGTTCGATAGGCCGACGAGGTTGAACCCGTGGTCGTAGGCCTGCGTGAGGTTCTCGGGGCGCGAGACGAAGGCGTAGGAACGGCCGGGCGAATAGGCGCTCCCGAATTGCGAGCAGCTCTTCCCGACCACGGTCTCCCAGTTGATGAACGAGAGATCGCCGCGGTAGCTGTGGCCGGTCCCATCGAAGCGATCGAGCGCTGCGCCGAACGCGGGCGAGATCGGCGTCTGCTCGTGCGTCTTGCTCCATCCGGAGTCGCCGACGCCGCGAACGTCGACGAGGCTCGTCTCGGTCCACTTCAGCGGAGCCGGTGCGAGTGACGACGCGGGCGCGGTCTCGTCCGGCTGCGTGATCGGGACGATCGCGCTCTCGGCCTCGGCGGGCTCACCGCCTTCGACATCGGCGTCCTCGGAAGGATCGAACGAGCAGGCCGCGAGCAGACAGACAGGAAGGAGAGAGAAGAGAGCGAGCGAGCGCACGAAGAGGGTAGGGGCAAGACCTACACCAACGTCGGAGCATGGAATCTCGCGCGGATTTTGATGGTTCGGGCTCCCGGAGCCCCAGGTACGCCCGGTCCGTCGATCCAGGAATGATCCATCTCCAGTGGAGAAGGCGGCTGGTTTTCGTTGGTGAATTTTCGGCCGCCGACGGCCCGCGCTCCGGCACACCGTGTGCGATGGGGTGCGCATGCTCTCTCTTCGTGCGGGCCTCCTCGCCGGTCTTTCTCTCCTCATCTCGATCGCCGCGGGCTGCGCGTCGGACCCGAGCGTCGGTGACGAAGACGACGACATGGACGAGGAGGCGGGGCAGACCGAAGACCCGCTGACCGTCCCGGCTGCGACCGGCCCGCTCCGCTTCGCGAATGCATGTCGCCCCGGCACGAAGGTGACGATCGCCGCCGTCGGTGACGTGCTCCTCCACGGCCCGCTGCAGGTGCAGGCGTATTCGTCACCCGAAGGGTTCTCGAGCTTGTGGAAGGACGTGCAGCCGCTCTTCGCGCGCACCGACCTCACCTACGGCAACCTCGAAGGCCCGTGCGCCGACGGGCATACGACGTCGGGGACGACGCGCGATCCGGGCAAGGTCTTCGACGGGCGCGTCTATTCGAGCTACCCGCAGTTCAACTATCACCCCTCGCTCATCGGCGCGCTGAAGGGCGCAGGGTTCGACGTCGTCTCGACCGCAAACAACCACGCGCTCGATCGACGCGGCGCCGGCGCAGATCGCACGATCGAGAACCTCGCGAGCGCGGGCCTTCCGTTCACGGGCACGCGTGCATCGACGAACATGGACGCGCCCTGGTATGCGCTGACCGAGGCGAACGGCGTCAAGATCGCCTGGCTCGCGTGCACGTTCTCCACGAACGGGATCCCCGACCCGAAGAACCAGGTGCTCTCGTGTTACGAGGACCGATCGACGGTGATCTCGACGATCACGGCGCTCCGCAATCGCTCGGACATCGACGCCGTCATCGTGACGCCGCACTGGGGGAACGAGTACCAGCACACGCCGCAGCCGCAGGAGAAGAAGCTCGCGCACGACATGCTCGACGCGGGCGCGACCGCGGTGCTCGGTGGCCATCCGCACGTCGTCCAGCCGTGGGAGAAGTACACGACGACCGACGGCCGCGAAGGCTTCGTCATCTATTCGCTCGGCAACTTCGTCAGCGGCCAGAGCGGGCTCGCGAAGCGCTCCGCGCTCGTTCTCTATCTCGGGCTGACGAAGGGCGAAGACGGGAAGGTGACGGTCAACGGCGTCCGCCACGCGCCGATCCAGATGAACGCCTCGCCGTGGACCGCGACGTACGCGCGCGGCGAGAACCTCGCCCTAACGACGCGTCTCCTCGGAGAGTGGAACCGAATCGGTCCCGGCGACGAGCTCGTCACGAACCCCGAGTGCGAGTGATCGTCGAGACGAGCGGGCGTGTCCGCATCGCCCGCGTGCGTCCCGACCGAGGGCTCAGCCGTGAGCGCATCGTTCATGCGCCAGGAAGAAAGCTCGAGCAGGACGTCAGGTTTCATTCGTGCTCATCCATATGCACGCGTGAAATTTCATGATCGCGATGCGGACGCGGCCTCGGTAGCGTCGGATGCGATCGGAATGTCGCCGTGGGCCACGGTACCAAACTATCGAAATGACTTTCGAATGGCCCGGACTGTGGAGCGGGGTTGCCTGTCCGTATGGGGATAGCGTTCGAACGCCGCGGCCGACCGTTTACGGGGTGCGGGGGACCTGGTATGAGCCGCCCACCTCGTACCGGAAATTTTCTTGTGAAAACGACGGTACGGGGCGAGGCGAGCTGAAGCGCCAGCTTCGCGCAGCCCTCCCAGGGGGGAGCGCAGGACGGCGGCCAACCCCTCGAGTCGCTGGGCTCGAAAGGGACAGAGAACCCCGAGAGCCCACCCAACTCGGAGAGGACTCGGTCCCATGATGTCTCGAAAGCAAGCAACCAGCTGGCTCCTGAAGGTCAGCGCGTTGTTGTTCACCCTCATTTATCCGTTGACCGCCCTGGCCCAGCACGCGTCCTCTGCGGCGCAGGCGGGCACCACCCCCGTCCATCACGGCGGCGAGGCGAGCCTCGTCGTGCCCAACCTCGGCGATCCCACGATCGCCAAGTTCATGGGCACGATGTCCGGATCGTCCCTCCTGCACGGCGGCCTCGTCGTCGCAGCGCTCGGAATGGTCTTCGGCTTCGTGATCTTCGCGCAGCTGAAGAACCTGCCGGTGCACAAGTCGATGCTCGAGATCAGCGAGCTGATCTACGAGACGTGCAAGACGTACCTCGTCACGCAGATCAAGTTCATCTTGATCCTCGAGGCGTTCATCGGCGCCATCATCGTCTACTACTTCGGCGTTGCGCAGCACTACTTCGCCGAAGGCAAGGCGCTGCAGGTCTTCATCATCCTCGCGTTCAGCCTCATCGGCATCGCAGGCTCCTGCGCCGTTGCCTGGTTCGGCATCCGCGTGAACACGTTCGCGAACTCGCGCACCGCGTTCGCCGCGCTCAAGGGCAAGCCGTTCCCCGCCTACGCGATCCCGCTGAAGGCCGGCATGAGCATCGGCATGCTCCTCATCTCGGTCGAGCTCATCCTGATGCTCGCCATCCTCCTCTTCATCCCCGGCCAGTACGCGGGCCCGTGCTTCATCGGCTTCGCCATCGGCGAGTCGCTCGGCGCCTCCGCGCTCCGCATCGCGGGCGGCATCTTCACGAAGATCGCCGACATCGGCTCGGACCTCATGAAGATCGTCTTCAAGATCAAGGAAGACGACGCGCGTAACCCGGGCGTCATCGCCGACTGCACCGGCGACAACGCGGGTGACTCGGTCGGTCCGTCGGCCGACGGCTTCGAGACCTACGGCGTCACCGGCGTCGCGCTCATCTCGTTCATCCTCCTCGCGGTGAAGAACCCGACCGTCCAGGTCCAGCTCCTCGTCTGGATCTTCGTCATGCGCATCGTCATGGTGATCGCGAGCGTCGTCTCGTACTTCATCAACGACGCCATCGCGAAGGGCAAGTTCGCCAACGCCGACAAGATGAACTTCGAGCAGCCGCTCACGCAGCTCGTCATCCTCACGTCGATCGTCTCCGTCATCCTGACGTTCATCGTGTCGAAGCAGCTCATCCCCGGCATGTCGCCCGAGGAGCTCGCCGCGGCTCACCAGGTCGGTCAGATGGTCGGCATCACCGACCAGAGCCTCTGGTGGAAGCTCTCCATCATCATCACCTGCGGCACCGCCGCGGGCGCGATCATCCCCGAGCTCATCAAGGTGTTCACCTCGGTCGAGTCGGGGCACGTGAAGGAAGTCGTCATCTCCTCGAAGGAGGGCGGCCCCTCGCTCAACATCCTCTCCGGTCTCACGGCGGGTAACTTCAGCGCGTACTGGATGGGCATCGTGCTCATCGGCCTCATGGGCACCGCGTACATGGTCGCGAAGGAAGGCGTCGGCCAGATCATGATGATCGGCTCGTTCGATCCGTCCGCGATCTTCGCGTTCGGTCTCGTCGCCTTCGGCTTCCTCGGAATGGGCCCGGTCACGATCGCCGTCGACTCGTACGGTCCCGTCACCGACAACGCGCAGAGCGTCTACGAGCTCTCCGTCATCGAGGGCATCCCGAACATCAAGTCGGAGCTCAAGAAGGACTTCGGCTTCGAGCCGGCCTTCGAGAAGGCGAAGCACTACCTCGAGGAGAACGACGGCGCCGGCAACACCTTCAAGGCGACCGCCAAGCCCGTGCTCATCGGCACCGCCGTCGTCGGCGCGACCACGATGATCTTCGCGATCATCGTCGCGCTCACGAACGGCTTCAGCGAGAACACGGACAAGATCTCGCTCCTCTATCCGCCGTTCCTCCTCGGCCTCATCGGCGGCGGCGCCGTGATCTACTGGTTCACGGGCGCCTCCACGCAGGCCGTCACGACGGGCGCGTATCGCGCGGTCGAGTTCATCAAGGCGAACATCAAGCTCGAAGGCGTCGAGAAGGCGTCGATCGAGGACTCGAAGAAGGTCGTCGAGATCTGCACGGTCTACGCGCAGAAGGGGATGTTCAACATCTTCCTCACGATCTTCTTCAGCACGCTCGCATTCGCGTTCTACGACTCGTACTTCTTCATCGGCTACCTCATCGGCATCGCTCTCTTCGGTCTCTTCCAGGCGCTCTTCATGGCGAACGCCGGCGGCGCGTGGGACAACGCGAAGAAGATCGTCGAGGTCGA
>JAEXCN010000568.1 GCA_023402175.1 Pseudomonadota bacterium
CCCGTGATGCGGTCGAGAGGGTGCGTCCAGAGACCTGGCAGTGGTCGCCTCCGCCAGCGCAGCTGAACGGTATCACGTGGACGTTCCCCAAGGCGGAATGGACGCCGAGCTCCTCTTTCGGCGTTACGCGCGCAACGTCTCGGCGCTCCTCTACCGCCTCGGCGTACCTGCGCAGGATCTCCACGATCTCACGCAGGAGGTCTTCCTCGTCGCCCATCGCAAGGGCGGCTACCTGCCGGGACCGGCGCAGCCGCTGACATGGCTCGCACGCATCGCGTTCGGGATCGCGTCGGACTACCGGCGGGTAACGCGTCGCCGGCTTCAGCGGATGGCCGCGGCGGACGAGGGACTCGAAGCAGGGTACCCCGCGCCGCAAGAAACCAAGCTGGCAGCGGACGAGTCTCGTTCGCTCGTCTTCCGCGCATTGCAGACGCTGGATACCGAAAAGCGGATCGTCTTCGTTCTCTTCGAGATCGAGGGCGAATCGTGCGCGTCGATCGCGGCCGGCCTGGGGATCCCCAAGGGCACGGTCTTTTCGCGGTTGCGCGCGGCGCGCGAAGCGTTTCGCCGCGCCATCGAACTTCACAGCCCGGAGCAAGGCAAATGAGCTCGGACCCGATTCGCCTTCGTGACGATCACGCTATCCCCGAATGGTGCCGAGAGGCGCTGCTCGACGAGGTGAACGCGGGCGCTCCCGGATACGACGAGGCAGCGGGCCTTGCGAGCCTCCGTAGCGCGATCGCTGCGGCGGGGACTGCGCCGGCTGCACGAGATGGAGTCCCGCGCTCGCTCGCGCGATCCCTCGGCGGAGTCGCCGCCATTGTGACCATCGGCGCCGTCGTCGGGATCTCGTCGTGGTCGATAGAGAGCGCGCCGCCGCCGCCGGCAGTCGCCGCCGCTCACGAAAGTCCAGTCTCGCCAAAGACGCCTCCCGTGCCGTCGGAGCCGGGAATCGCGGTCGAGTCTCTACCGTCCGCGCCCATCGCGCCCAACGCGCCCCCACGCAGCAGGGCCGTCGCAACACCCTCCGTGGGTGCGAAGCCGTCGGATGCGAAGCACGTCGAGAGCGCGGTCGAAGCTCGGCCGGCCGCGGATCCCCTCGAGGAGACCCGCCACCTCGCCGCGCTTCGCCGCCTCGCGGAGCACGATCCCGAAGCAGCCATTGCCTTCGCCGCCGAGGGCGATCGCCGCTTTCCGCGAGGCATCCTCGGCGAGGAGCGTGACGCGATCGCCATCGCGTGCCTCGCGCGTCTCGGCCGAACGGACGAAGCGAATCGGCGAGCTGTTCGGTTCCTGGAGAACTACCCCGAGAGTCCTTTTGCTCCGAGTGTCCGGCGGGCGGTCAAGCACTGAGTGCCCGGTCTGGCCGGCGCGAGAAAGCGAATCGTCATGGTCTGGATGGAAAAAGCCGAGCGTCGTACGCCGCTAGCGCGAACCTTGCTGTTGGCAACCCCTACCTGCGCGCTCTTCGTAGCGCTGTCGTCATGCTCCGAGGGACGCATCATCGGCACCGCCATTGTACCGAGCGATGGAGGAACGTTCGCACCTCTTGCACCCATCGACGCGAGCGCTTCGGAGGCAGAAGCCGAGCTCACCTCGTACTGCCCCTCGAACAAGTGCCCTCCGGGGTGGATGACGTGCCCGGACTCGCGCTTCCCGTGCGACACCAACATCCTCTCCGACACGCGTAACTGCGGAGGATGCGGGTTGGACTGCTCACGGGGCAACGCGCTTGCGCGATTCGTGTGCAACGAGGGCGCCTGCACGATGCAGTGCGCCTTCAACGCTTACGATTGTGACGGCATCATCGACAACGGATGTGAGAGTCGCGCGATCGATCCGACCAGCTGCGGTGGATGTGGCGTGGTCTGTGCCGTGGGCGAGTCGTGCCGGTATCAGGACGACACGCTCACGACAGTCGGCTGTGGATGTCCTCCGGGCAAAGTCGATTGCCAGGGGTGCAAGGACGTCCTCGACGATGACCGCCATTGCGGCGCTTGCAACAAGGCGTGCGATCCGACCGGAGGGCCGGACGCTACGCAGTACTCGAACGCCTACTACGGTTGTGGAGCGGGTCAGTGCAGCAAGGTCAAATGCAAAGCTGGCTTCGGCAACTGCGATAAAGACATCGAGAATGGTTGCGAGACGTCGACGCTCACGAACGACAACTGCGGCGCGTGCGGCCGCAAGTGTGGTGCAGGGCAGAGGTGCGGAGTGGATACCGTATCTGGAAAACTGTCGTGCCTGTGCGATGACGGTCTGACGTTCTGCCAAACAGGTGAGAAGAACGGTGTCCCAGAGGGAAGCTGCGTAGACGTCATCAGCGACCGGTACAACTGCGGTGCCTGCGGCGTGGACTGCGGAAGCTTCATCGGCGACGGCTACTCGACGTCGATATGCGACTACGGCAAATGCGTATTTCGTTGTACGAATGGCGCGGCGGACTGCAACGGCTCGCGAAACGACGGGTGCGAAGTCGACACGAGGAGCGATCCGCACAACTGCGGTGGATGCGGCATCACCTGCGATCTGTCGATCGGTCAAGCCTGCGTGGCGGGCGCGTGCGTGGTCGAGCCGTGTGATCAGGCCGACGCGGGCGAGGTGCCCCGATGAGCGCATGGCGCCATGTGTTGGTTTCCGGCGCGGGTTTGGTGTGCGCCCTGGCCGGCTCGTTCGTCGCCGCGTGCGCGTCGAATGACGAGAGCGTCAATCTCGATCCCGATGACACGGAGGTCGTCGTTCCCGAGCGCGATGCGGGTGGAGCGGACGGCGCCGACGACGCAGACGGCGGCGAAGCGTGCATCGACGACGATTGCGAGTTCTTCCCGGCCGAGTGTGAGCCGGGTGCGCTCTGTCCGAGCGGACTGTTCGCCGCCGAGCCGTCCACGGGAGCCGACTGGCGCGCGCGCCTCGAGACGATTCGAGGTCGCTCGGCGACGGACGCGTGGCTCGTCGGGACGGTCGGCATGGCCGCACGGTTCGACGGGACGGAGTGGGAGACCGTCGACCTCGGCACCCATGAGTCGCTTCGCTACGTCTGGCTCGCGAACGGAGGCGAGCT
This sequence comes from Pseudomonadota bacterium, assembly GCA_023402175.1. GTDB lineage: Bacteria > Myxococcota_A > Polyangia > Polyangiales > Polyangiaceae > Labilithrix. Next base: position 3,062 of record JAEXCN010000568.1, read on the forward strand.
CACGTTCGGCACGCTCGACCGTGTGTTCACGCGAGGTCTCGGCACCGGCGAAGGCGACACGTCGCCGGACGGTTGGGCCACGCGAGGCAAGGTGACGCCACCCCCGGGCGCGAGCGCGTACGTCACCGCAGCCTGGGGCCGGACCGGCTCGAGCACGATGTGGGTGGCAACGAACACCGAGGTCTGGCGCATCGGCGCGGACGGGACGACGCTCACGCCGACGACGGGCGTGGCTACGTCGGTCTGCAAGACTCTGCCGTGCAAGTGGCTCCGAGGCCTCGACGGGGTATCGGACGACGTCGTGTGGGGAGTCGGCGAGACCGGCACGGCGATTCGAATCACGAACGCGAACGGCGCATCACCAACGGTGGAGGTGATGAACCCGCTCACGTGGTCGAAGCTGAGCGGCGTATGGGCCGTCTCCGACACGGAGGCGTGGGCCGTCGGAGCGCGCGGCTTGGTCATCCACAACGCGGGGGCGACGTTCGACTGGCAAATGGCGGAAGTGCCGACGCAGGAGCACCTCTACGCGGTCGCGGGTTCGTCTTCGTCCGACGTCTGGGCCGTCGGCGACAAAGGCGTGGTCCTTCACTACGACGGGACGACGTGGTCGCGGGTGAAGGTGGCCGGGATGGGGCGTCGACGCCCGGAGCTTCTCTCGGTGTGGGTGCCAGAGCCTGGAAAAGTGTGGATCGGAGGCCAAGGGGTGCTGCTGTCCCTCGGAGGCAAGCGATGAGACGCAGAGTTTTGCTCGCATGTACGGCGCCTGCGCTGGCTGCGCTGGCTTCGCTAGCCGCCTGCGCAATCTCGGATGAGCAAGGCGCCTCGCTCGACCCCGTCACCGATGGCGGAGGCACGATCATCGACGGAGCGTCACCGGAAGAGGTCGATGGAGCGCCCGGACGCGACGCGTCCGCACGGGACGCGTCCGCACCGGTCTGGTCGGACTGCAACGACTTCGGTTGGTGTGAGACGAAGCTCCCCGATCCGAACCTGACGTTCGTCGACGTCTGGCCGTTCGTCGATCGCGCGTTCGCTGTCGCCCAGAGCGACACGCTCGGGACGAAAGTGCTCGAGTGGACGGAGGCGGCGCAGGCCTGGTCGTACATCGACGACGACACGCAGAACGCCTACGTCAGCGGTCAGTACGCCGGCAAGATGTATGCGCCGAGCGAGAACGAGGTGTACTTCACGACGGCGCCCGGCATCGTCTACCACGGGACGCGCGCGAGCGTGTCGGCGCCGTTCACGTGGGAGTCGACGCGTCTTCCGTACGACGGACCCACGTATGCCGATCGCGATCCGGGGCGTGCCTGGAGCGTGCCGAATGGGGAGTTGCTGCGGTACGCGCCGGCGCTCGGCGTGATCGGAACGTCGGCCGACGACGTCTACGCGTGGTACGGCAATCGAGTCTTCCGCCGCACGAGCGAAGACGGCGGACCGCCGACGTGGATCTCGGACTTCGTCACGGAAGGCCCGAGCGGAGCGGCCAAGGAGTCGTTCTACATCTTCAATGTTTCGCCGGCGAGCAGCGATGAAATCTGGTTTGTCGGAGGACATGGCCCGACCGACGCAGTGAAAGGCTATACGGGCTGTCCGACGCTCTTCCGTCGAACACCTTCGGGCACCTCGGCTGTCCTGGACTTTACCTACTCGAGCGGCCGGTGCTCGACCAAGCCAGGCACCATCCAACCGCGAATCAAGCGCGAGCTCCCTGGCTTCGGCATGATCGACGTCCCGATCCAGCCGACGGGCTGGGCAACCGCGGTCGCGCCCGTTGCTCCGGGCGCGGCCATGGTGATCATCGACAACGGTCAGCCCTGGTACTACGTCGACACTGGGTCGAAAGTCGCGCGTTACAACTATCTGGGCGGAATCAGCCCTCCCGCGTCGGGGTTTTCACCGCTGATGCACTCCGTCGTGCGCGTCGATGACCGCTTGTGGTTCAGCGGCCACGGAATCGTCGTCGGTTCGGAGATCAAACCGGACGCGTGGACGAACGGCCTCGGCATCGACACACCCGCGACGTTCGCGCAGGGGGGGATTGGCAACGGTGCCCTCGTCGAGCTGACGAGTGTCGCGATGAAGGGGCGCTATTTGAATGAGCCGCTTTACCAGGTGCGCGCGGCGTCGGCGAAGAACCTTTGGGCAGTCGGAAATCGCTATGCACTTCACAAGAAGACTCCTTGATCCGCATCGCTCTGGGCTGATCGTCACGCTCTCCGTCCTCGCCGCTTCCGCGGCGGCGGTCAGCTGCTCGAGCAGCGAAGAACCGGGCGCTTCGCGGGTCGCAGATGCCGGGCTGGATACTGCCGATAGTGGTGCCGATGGTGCCGAAGCGACCGACGCGGCGCCCGATTCGAGCGTCCGCGACGCCGGGAGCTTCGACGGCAAGCCGCTGCCCGTCGTATGCGGGTCGAGCCCGTGCGCGACCGCACTCGTGACGACGCTCGGCAAGAGCGTCGAGGACAAGGGTGAGGGCTTCTGCGCCTTGCTCGACGACGGCACCGTGGCCTGCTGGGGGGCGAACGGCGCTGGTCAACTCGGGCGCGGTGAGGCGGAGGGCGAGGCTCTCGTCGACAGCTCGAAGGCAGCCAGGGTGGTGGGGCTGTCGAACATCACGTCGCTCGACCACACATGTGCCGTCGACACGAGCGGCAGCGTGTGGTGCTGGGGAACGGGCCCCTTCTCGTGGAGCGAAGACGGTGGGGTCGTATCGGCGACGCACACCAGCCCCGTGAAGCTCGACCTCCCGCCCGTGACGAAGGTTGCGCGAAGCTTCGCGACGGCATGCGCCGTCGTCGGCGGCGGCGACGTCCAATGCTGGGGGAGCAACGCGCTCGGCCAGCTCGCACCGTTGACGGAAGCGTCGAGCGGCGAGCCGAAGCGCGCGGCACTTCCCCAAGGCGCGCTCGCGTCCGCTCTGGAAGTGGGCAATGCAACCTTCGTCCTCCGAGCGGATGGCTCGGTCGTGAGCTGGGGTGGCAACCCGGGCATCGGGCGCGTCTCGCCCAGCTTTCCGGATCCGCTCCCTCAGGTCGTCTCGCTCGCGAAGGTCACGCAGATCGACTCCGCGTACGACAACACGTGCGCGGTCGCGAACGGGATCGGCTACTGCTGGGGCGCGCGGATTCTCCTGACCAAAGGTACCGTGCTCGAGCGGGCGCTTCCCGAGGCCGTCGGCACGCCGGAGCGCCTCGTTCAGATCGCCACGACCCGTTCGGAGAGCGCCAGCGTCTTTCCGGAGGTACGCGAGCTCAAGCCCTTCCGATGGTGCGCCGTCGGGCAATCGGGAAACGTGTACTGTTGGGGCTTTAACGAGAGCGGGCAAGCAGGGAGCGGCACTCAAGAGTACGTACCGCGTGCCGTGCGGGCCTTTGACCTCCCCGAAGGGACCGCGGTCGCCCAAGTGAAGACCACGGTCAACACGACGTGCGCGCTGCTCACGAACGGCAAGGTGTTCTGCTGGGGGAGCAACTTCAACGGTCAGCTCGGAAATGGACTGAATCGAGGCAAGAGCTTGGCTCCGGCAGAGGTGGTGCTTCCATGAGCAGAAAATTGGCCATGCCGGCGACCGTCTCCGTCATCGGGCTTGCGTTCGTCGCTGCGGTCGTTGCCTGCGAAGAACGTCGCGATGCGTTCGACGACGGCCCGAGCACCTTCGTGGTGCCGCCGGACGAGGAGGACGCCGGCGAATGCCCGCTCCAGTGCTCGCTCGACGGCCGATCGGTCATTCGTTCGTGCACGGGCGATGTGGTCGAGACTTGCCCGAAGGAGCTGGCATGCGGCGGCGCCAAATGCCAAGAGCCCTGCGCTGCAGCGGCCGAGGACAACAGCTCGAATGGCTGCGAGTTCTATCTTCAATCGCCACCAACTATGTCCCATCGTAGGGATTCTTGTTATGCGGCATTCGTCGTCAATACGTCGACGCTGCCGCTGGAGATCTCGGTCGACCGCGGAGGAGAAGTGCTCGACCTCTCCGGTGCGATGTTTCGCACGACGGCGGGAGATGCGACGCTGATCCACCATACGGGACCCATCCCTCCCGACGAGAGCGTCATCCTCTTCCTCTCAGACCGTGATCCCGCGGTGCCTTTGAATGCAGACGAACCCGTGTCGTGCCCGGACGGGGTCACCCCTGCGGTTTTCTCGGGGACCTCGTCGTCGCGCACCGGATTTGGGTCGTCGTTCCATTTGAAATCGAGCGCCCCCATATCCCTTGTTTCCATATTTCCGTTCGGCGGCGCGAAGAGCTTCGTCCCGTCGGCTACGCTCCACATGCCCGTCGTGACTTGGGGCAAGGAGCACATTCTCATCAACGGGTGGGAGGCCGGTGGGCCGGCTTCGCGGATCGTCGCGTCGGAGGACGGGACGGAAATCACGATCATCGCCAACAAGTCGATTCAGGACGGCATCGGCGTCAGCGGCGGTCCTGCCAATACACCGCTCAAATATTCCCTCGACAAGGGCCAGTACTTTCAAATCGTTCAGGCCGAGGAGCTCGGAGGGAGCATCGTTCTATCGAACAAGCCCACGAGCATGTCCGGCGGGAACGCGTGCGCGGGCATCCCGGTCACCGGAGCGGCGTGCGACACGCTCTGGCAGCAGATCCCGTCGTACGATCAGTGGGGCTCCGAGTACGTCGGGGTTGGCTACCGCCCGCGCACGGCGTCGCCGCACGAGCTCATGCCGTACCGCATCGTCGCCGCGCACGACGGCACACGGCTGGAATACGAACCGATGATCCCTCCCGGGGCGCCGACGGAAATGAACGCACGCGACGTCGCGACGTTCCCCGTCGACATCAACGAGCCGTTCGTCGTGCGTACGCAAGATGCCGAGCACCCGATCTACGTGGCCGCATACATGCAAGGACTTGCCGGCACCTACTACGGCACTCCGAGCATGAACACCGGCGATCCGGAGTTCGTCAACGTCGTTCCCGCGAAGCAGTGGCGGAGCTCGTACTCCTTCTATGCGGACCCCACGTACGACGAGACCTCGCTCGTCGTCATCCGCGGCAAGCAGCGGGACAAGTTCGAGGACGTCTGGCTCGAGTGCGCAGGTACCCTCGAGGGCTGGACCCCGATCGGGACGCGCGGCGATTACGAGTTCGTGCGCGTGGATCTCCAGCGCGACGGCGGGCCCGGCCAGGCGTTCGGCGACAAGGTCTGCCAGACGGGTCTTCAACGCATGAAGAGCGAAGGGCCCTTCACCGCCACGATCTGGGGCTGGGCGTTCGCGGCGAGCTACGCGTATCCCGGCGGCATGGCGCTCAGGAAGCTCGTCGACACGCCGCTCGTTCCGGTCCAGTGAGCGACTGTCAGCGCGAGGCGGCGCTCTTCGCGGATCTCCGTGCGCTCCGACGCCGCCAGAGCATCGGAGCGGCGCTGCCGAGCAAGTAGAGGAAACCGAGCCCCACGAACAGGACGTAGAGGGCGCGCCACTTCGGGCCGAGCCAGCTGCCCTGATGCAGTGACATGAGGACCTTCGTCCCGTCGTCCGACCAGCCGAGCCAGCTGCGGCCGAGCCGGTAGCCGATCCCCGTGATCGCCGACAGCGCGAGGGGCGCGGCGAAGACGAAGCTCGCGAGGTGATGCCATCGGCGTGAGCGCGGCGAGCTCGGCATCGACCTCAGCGGGCGCCGCCACATCGAGACGCCTGCGCCGATCATGACGAGCAGCGCGAGGCCCACCACGAGGACGTAGATCGGAGCGAACGCTTTGCCGACGATCGAGCCCTCGTGGAGGCTGCGGACGACCGCGCCCGTCTCCTTCGACATCCCGAACCAGTTGCGACCGATCCGGTAGGTGAGCCCCGTCACCGCGGTCACCACGAGGAACGGGAAGAGGACCCGGCCGATGGCCCGGTGCACCGCGCGGAGGTTCAGCTTGGGACGCGGTGTTGCCACGTCGCCTTTTCGGCCGCGCGGTTCGTCGTGTCAACGTCTCGCCGACGAGCCGAGCCTTCGGCGCGGGCGCGCGAGAGCTCGAGCGGAAGCGAGAGAGTCGTGACGATGGGGATCGCGGGCGTGGCGAGCCGCGGCGCTGCTCGAGCTCGCGAGCTCCGACGCTCGCGCGCGGTCGTTGGTACTGCGCGAACCTGAATCGTGGAGGGGCCGCCGTCGCGCGGGCAGCGCTCGAGAAGCTCGCGGCTTCGTTCACCGCGGGGGCGTGATGATGCGGTCGCCCGACTAGCGGCTCGGGTCGAAGCGGAACGTCGAATGCACGACGGGGCCCGATGATGGCCGAGGGTCCTCGTCGTGCTCCGCGGAGCGCGCTGCTCAGCAGGGTCTCCGCCGTGCTCTCGATTGCGTCGATGTCGCTGGCGTGCGGCGGGCACACGGAGGTGGCTCGCGTCACGATCAGGAGTGCGGCCGGTCCGCCGCTGCGGATCGAGGAGCCGCCTCCCCTCGAGGAGCGTCGTGTGATCGCGCGCGTCCGGACGGCGGCGCTCGCGACCGACATCGACCGCATCTACTTCGGCGACGTCGCGCGCGATGAGCTCGACGCAGCTCCGAAAGCCGGAGGCGAGAGGAGCCGGGTCGGCATTGGCGCCCCGCTCGAGATCGCGGTCGGCGAGCGCGTCGACTGGATCGGCGCCCCCGGCAACGTGGTGATGACGATGCGCCCGGGCGAGCCGAGCCGGGTCCTCCTCCGCACGCGCGGTGTGTTCACGGATGTGGCCTCCGACGGCCCGGACGTCTTCGTCACCGACGCGATGCAGGAGTCGGGGGTGCTCACGCGCATCACGAACACCAAGGCCACGCGCCTCGCGAGATTCGACGCGCGGCCCGTCGAGCTGGCCCTCGACGCGATGAACGCGTACGTGCTGTTCGACAGCAAGGTCGTCGCAGTGCCTCGAACGGGCGGGGAGCCGCGCACGGTCTTCGAAGGCGAAGCGCTCCGCGGCCTCGACGTCTCCGGTGGCGGGGTGTTCACCACCGCCATGGTGGGCCCGTCACGAGCGCTGATCCGGCAAGACGTCCGCGGCGGGCGCGCGGTGGTCCTCCAGCATGCCGTTCGCGAGGGGCCGTTCGCCGTCTTCGCGGGACAGGTCTACTACCTCGAAGCCGAGGAGCCGACGATCCGGCGGGTCGCGACGAACGGCGGGGCCTCCGGCATCGTGGCGCGCGCGCCGGAGCTCGCGCGCGTATCGAAGCTGCTCGTGGACGGCAGCGGGATCTATCTCGTGACCGAAGACGAACGCGGTCCCCTCGTTCTAGGTCTTCCGCGCCCAGGCTAGAGCTGGGCCCTTTCAGCAGCCGAGCTCGTTGCGAGGGCGGTCGAGCAGCGGGTGTGAACCCTCGTCGTCCGCGCGTGCCGGGGAAGGCTCGACGACGATGTCCCGTCCTGCACCGAGATCAACATGCACACTCCAACGGAAGAGCGCGTCGACTGCATGGGCCGGGCGCCGCTGCGTGAGGTCGCCGCGCGATGGCTGGCGCATCGGCCCTTGGGTCGGAGCGTGACCGTGACCGATCGAGGATCGAGTCGGCTTCGCGCGAGAGCCCGGTCAGGCCGCTCATCGCCGCGAAGAGCGCGTGTGCTCCTGTGCTCGAGCCTTCGCGCGGTGGTGCTCCCGATGCAGGGGCGCTCAGCGGAGGTACTGCAGATGTTCGTCGCGCTCCAGTCCTCACGAGCGATCGCCGGACCCGTCGCCCTCACGCTCGCGCTTGCAGGCTGCCTCTACCCGACGGGCGACCTGCTTCCCGCGGGCACCGACAAGAGTGCGGCCCACGAGGAGTCGAACGAAGGGACCGACAAGCCGGCTGCGGTGAACGGGTACCCTGCGTTCGGCTACGGGTACGGGTATCCGGGGTGCGGAGCATACGCGACGGGCTACGAGACGACGTGGCCGGGGTGGTACGCGCCGCCTGTTCCGCCGGGCTATCCGGGGTACGGGATCTATGGGTATGGCGCGCCGGGGCCGCCGTGGTCGTTTCCCGGCGAGACGTACGAAGGGAGCGGCGCGCGTCCCGGCGCGGGCTATGGCGCTGGAGTTCCGACCTACGGAGCACCGGACGTCCCTCCGTCGGCTGGAACTGGTGGAGCGAAGGGAGCCGCTGACGCGCCGTCGCCGGGCGCGTCCGGCGGCGGGCCAGTCGCGGGCCCGAACGGTGGTGCTGGTCCCGGCGGCGGGCCAGTTGCGGGCCCGAACGGTGGTGCTGGCCCCGGCGGATACGGGGCTCCCGGTGGTGGGCCTAACGGCGGCGGGCCTTCCGCGGGCCCGAACGTCGGCGCTGGTCCCGGCGGATACGGGGCGCCCGGTGGGCTCTACACCGGGGCTGGACCGTATGGCGGCGTACCATTTTCCGAGAACCCCTACAGCCTGGGAGGTGCGCTCGGCCCGCCGCTGCTGTACGGGCTCGGTGCGCCGGTCCCGCCGGGCTTCCCCTATCTGGGCTCCCAGCTGCCCGCCATGGGATACGAGTCTCGAGGCATCGCCGAAGGCTACCCGCCCGTCGTGATCGGAGCGGGAGGAGGAGGAGCTCCCGGCTATGGGGGCGGCGGCTACGGTCCATACGCCGGATCTCCAGGCTACGGCGCGGTGCCAGCCGGCACCGGTTACGGCCCAAATGGGGGATCTCAAGGTAACGGCGCGGCGCCAACCGGCGCCGGCTACGGCCCGAACGGCGGATCTCCGGGCTACGGCGGGGCGCCAGCCGGCGGCGGTAGCGGCTCGAACAACAAATCTCCGGGCGACGGCTTCGGACCTTACGGCGGCGCGCCGGTCGGGAAGTATCCCGGCATGCCTCCCCCGTACCTCTGCGGAGGCTACGGCCCTTGAGCCGGTGCGCGCGGAGCATCCGCGGCTCAGGGCCTTCGCGTGACCGTCGCGAGGAGATGGGGCGCGCGCGACGAGCCTTCGTCGCGCAGGCGTAGGCCGAGATCGATCCGGAGCGCAGCGTTGATGAGGCCGAGATGGCTGAACGCCTGCGGGAAGTTTCCGAGGAGGGTACCACCCGTCGGATCGATCTCCTCGGCGAGCAGACCGACGTGGTTCGACGCCTCCGCATGCGCGACGAAGACCGCGCGCGCGTCCTCGAGTCGTCCGAGGAGCGCAAGTGCCTCGACGAGCCAGAAGCCGCAGAGGACGAATGCTCCCTCCGGTCCTGCGACGCCGTCCGGAGCGCGATAGCGGTACACGAACGGACCGCTCGAGAGCTCGCGTCGAAGCCAGTCGACGGTCGCCGAGATGCGAGGGTCCTCGTCCGGAAGGAACCCGAGCGTCGGAAGGAGCAGCAGGGCTGCATCGGCATGTTCCTCTCCGTAGACGCTCACGAAGTGCTGCTGCGCCGCGTCCATTCCGCGAGCGCAGATGTCGGCATGGACCTCCCCTGCACGCCTGGTCCAGCGCGTCGCGAGATCGCTGCGACCGAAGACGGTGGCGAGGTGGGCACCGCGATCGAACGCCAGCCAGTTCATCAGCTTCGAGTGCACGTTGTGCCGGACGCCGTGACGCGGCTCCCACATTCCGTGATCCGGGTCGCGCCACTGACGTTCCGCGTGCGTGATGAGCCGCGCGAGCTTCTGCCATGCGTGCAACGTCAGCGTTCCACCGAATCGCTCGAACAGCTGCGCGCTGTCGACGACCGCGCCCGTCGTGTCGAGCTGGATCTGGTCGCGCGCGCCGTTGCCGATCCGGATCGGGCGCGCGCCGAAGCTGCCTGCGAGATGATCGAGCTCGATCTCTTCGGGCACGCGCTGCCCGTCGACCGTGCACATCAGCTCCATACCGGACCTGTCGTCGACGGTGTCGCGAAGGAAGTGATAGAAATCGCGGGCCTCGGCGCCGTATCCGATCAGGTTCGTCGCGCGGATCGTCATCGCGGCGTCGCGGGCCCACGCGAAGCGGTAGTCCCAGTTGCGCACGCCGCCGGGCCACTCGGGCAATGACGTCGTCGGGGCCGCCACGCACGCTCCCGTCGGTCGATAGATGAGCAGCTTGAGAGCGAGCGCAGAGCGGAGGACGTGGTGCCGCCACGGGCCGTCGTACGTGAGCCGAGCAGACCACTCCCGCCATTCCCGTCGGGTCGTCCGCAGGTGTTCGTAGGGACGATAGCTGGCAGTCGGCTCGACGCCGTCTGCATCCCAGTCGAGGACGATCCATAGATGCCTTCCGGGCTGCAGCGTCGTCGTGGCGCGCATTCCGCCGTCCGGCATCGGTGCGAAGTCGAGGCGTCGCGAGGTGGAGAGGGCGAGGCGCTCGCCGCTTCGTCCTTCCGCGAGCAGTCCGTGCTCGGCGATGTGGATCCGCGGCGTCTCGCGCGCGTAGTCGAAGCGCGGGTCGAAGACGATCTCGACGTCGATCGTCCCGGTCGGACAATCAATGCGCCGGTGTACTTCGTGGATCGATGCACGCGGATCGTCGCTCCAGGGCATCAGATCGATGACGCGCAGGGTGCCTCCGTCGGCGAAGAACACCGTCTCGAGCACGTTCGTGTCCTGGTCGTATCGCTGGAGAGACTCGAACGGGCGTCTCGCCGGCCGGACCGCCATCTCTCCGCCCTTCCGCGCATCGAGGATCCTGGCGAACACGCTCGGGCTGTCGAACCGCGGCAGGCACAGCCAGTCGATTGCACCGTCGACGGCGACGAGCGCCACCGTGCTTCCGTTGCCGATCATGCCCCGCGCCGCGATCGGGATCGTCGAAGGATCGTCTCCTTCACGGAAGACGAACGGCCGCCGCAACCGCTGCGCGAGCGTGAGGAGATCCATGCATCCTCAGGATGGCACGACGCCAACGGCGAACGGGGGCGCCTCCACCATGGTGCAACGAGTTCTCGGTGACGAGCTGTCCCAGCGCCAGAGGATCTCTCGCGCAAGCAAGCCTGACGCGGCCACGTCCGCCGCGTCACGCTCGAACAGCTTCAGCCCCGCGGGCACGCTACCATCCGGAGGTCGAAATGGTTTGGGAGTCGAAACCAAACTAACTGTTTGAGCTCAAACTAGCCTGGGACTACGTTGGCACGCGCGTTCGCGCAGGGGATGGGCTCCGAGTCGAGAGGTCGAAGCGCGCGATGATGATGAAGCGTGGCGTCGCGATCGTTGCCGTAACGACGGCATCCGCGTTTGCGGTGTCGCCCGTTTCGGCGCGTCCCGACGATCCCCAGGATGCCGACAAGCTCGGAGGCGCGGTCGAGCTCCCTCCGCGGAAGCCGACCGACACCATCTCGTTCTCCCTCGACGATGTGGACCTGCCGGAGCTCATTCGCGCGATCTCCCAGCTCACCGGCAAACGCTTCATCGTGGGCGCGACGGTGAAGAACATCAAAGCGAGCGTCTACGCCCCGCAGAAGGTGACTGTCGCCGAGGCCTACCAGGCGTTCCTCAGCATCCTCGAGTCGAACAAGCTGACGGTCGTTCCTCACGGCCGCTTCCTGAAGATCGTCGACACCGGCGCAGTCGCGTCGAGCGATACGCCCGTCTACGGATCGCATCAGCCGTCGCCGGCCGAGGATCGCTATGTCACGCAGCTGCGTCGCGTCGTGAACATCAGCGCGGACGAGGCCGCGACCGTGCTTGCGAAGTTCAAGTCGAAGGACGCCGACATCACGGTCTACGGGCCGACGAATCTGCTCATCATCACGGACACGGGCTCGAACATCCGGCGGTTGACCAGGATCCTGGAGGAGATCGACGAGGCGTCCACGGGAGATCGCATCTACATCGAGCCAATCCACTACGCCGCGGCGGAGGACATCAAGAAGCGCCTCGACGAGCTCTTCACTCCGGGTCAGGCCGGCGCGCTGGCGACTCCGGCGCCTGGCCGGCGGCCACCTCGCGGCGCGGCCGCACCTCCGACCACGGCTGCAGCCGGCCCCGAGAAGGCGACCGATCTGCACGTCGGGAAGGTCGTCGTCGACGAGCGGACCAACTCGCTCATCCTCGTCGCGACGCAGCGCTCGTACGAACGGATGCTCGATCTCATCGAGCGCCTCGACGTGCCGCAGACGGGCGAAGGCGAGATCCACGTCGTTCCCCTGCAGCACGCCGACGCGACCGAGCTCGCGAAGACGTTGAACGACATCGTCACGGGGGCCGGCGGCGCGACCCCGCCCGGAGCGCCGGGTAGACCGCCTCCACGGGGCGCGGCCGCTGGTCCCGCAGGCGCGGGGACGCTCGCGATCTTCGAAGGAAGCGTGAAGGTCTCTGCAGACAAGGCGACGAACGCACTCGTCGTCACTGCCTCCCTCCGCGACTACGCCTCGATCCGCTCGGTCATCGATCGTCTCGACAAGGCGCGCCGGCAGGTCTTCATCGAGGCGGTCATCATGGACCTGCAGCTGAAGCGCTCCGACACGCTCGGCGTGAGCTGGCACGCCGGCGCCCCCTTCACCTCCGGCATCCAGGGCGACAACGACTCGATCCTCTTCGGCGGCAACAAGATCACGAACACGATCCCACCGATCCCGACCGATCCGGACGCACTGCAGGGCTTCGCGCTCGGCGTCCGCGGTCCGGGCGTCGCAGGCTCGCAGAACTTCCTCGGGACCGGCATCTCGATCCCGGCATTCGGCACGTTCATCCAGGCGATCGCGCGCACCGGCGACACGGATCTCCTCTCCACACCTCACATCCTCGCGCTCGACAACGAGGACGCCGAGATCAACGTCGGCGACAACGTCCCGCTGCAGACGAACCAGGGGCTCGGCTCGCTCGGCTCGCTCGGCGGGCTCGCCGGTGCGGGCGGGCTCGGCGGGCTGGGCGCGCTCGGGGCGCTCGGAGGCCTCGGCGGGTTCGGTGGCATCGCGCGTCAGGACGTCGGTACGAGGATCAAGATCAGGCCTCAAGTGAACGACTCGAACCAGGTCCGCCTCGAGATCGCCGAGGAGATCAGCGAGGTCGGTGCGAACGTCGGAGGCACGTCCGGCGCATTCCAGATCGGCAAGCGGACGGCGCATACCAAGCTCGTCGTCGCCGACCAGCAGACGATCGTGATCGGCGGATTGATCCGGAACGTCGTTGGTCGAACGGAAGAAAAGGTCCCCGTCCTCGGCGACATCCCGGTGCTCGGCGCGCTCTTCCGCAAGCGCACCAACCAGAACGAGAAGCGAAACCTCATCCTGGTGCTGACGCCGTACATCATCCGGAGCCAGTCGGATCTCCGTACGATCTACGAGCGGAAGATGCAGGAGCGGCAGGAGTACCTCGATCGCTACTTCGTCTTCAGCGAGGCGTCGGAGTACAACCCGCCGAAGGACTGGTCGCGTACGAACGGGCTCGTCGAGGACATTCGCCAGGCCTACGCCGCCGTCGAGGAGCAGCGCCGGCTCCAAGAGATGCTCCGCCCGAAGGAGACGCTCGGCCACGACCCCCAGACGCCGATCGAGCTACCGCAGAGGATGCCGTCGCCGGGCACTTCGACGACCACGGGGCCCACGCCCACGCTTCCAACGCCCACGCGCCGCCCGGCCACGCCGTCGCCGCCGATCCGGCCGCTCGGCAACCCTCCGCGAACGCGATAGCGCTGCGTCGGGTCAGTTGCCCGGGAATCTCTGCGCGTCCTTGCGGCGCGCGACGTCGTCGAGGCTGCGGAGGATGTCGTGCGCCCAATCGTAGATGTCGTGGGCGCGGACGCGCTCCTCGAGGCGGCGCATCGCCTCGGAACGCGCGCTCGGCGCGAGCCGCAGGCTCTCCGCGAGGACGGCGGCCGTCCCTTCGATGTCGTACGGATTGATGAGGCAGGCCTCGTGGAGCTCGCGCGCGGCGCCGGTGAACTTCGAGAGCACGAGCGTGCCCGGAGCACCCGCGTGCGCTGCGATGTACTCCTTCGCGACGAGGTTCATTCCGTCGTGCAGCGACGTGACGAGGCAGGCGTCGGCACGGCGGAAGAGGACCGCTAGCTCCTCCCGATCGTGATGCTCGTGGAGGTAGTGGATCGGCTGCCACTCCGTCGTGGCGAAACGCTGATTGATGTGCTCGACGAGATCGCGCACCTCGCGCGCGAGATCGGCGTAGCGCGGGATCACGGTTCGCGTCGGCGCGCCGACCTGGACGAAGCAGAGGCGACCGCGGAGCGACGCGTCGCTCTCGAGGAGGGCCTCGATGACACGGAGGCGATGCGTGATCCCTTTCGTGTAGTCCAGCCGATCGACGCCGAGCAGCAGTACCTTGCCCGCGGTCGCGCGCGCGAGCTCGGGGAACACGGACTCGAAGGTTTGGCGAACCGCCGCGTCGGCGAAGGCATCGACGTCGATGCTGATCGGGAATGGCCTCACGTACGACGAGCGCCCCTCACGGATCGCGCGTACGTGCTCGTAGTCGACGACGGACTCGACAGTGCGATCGACCGTGTCGAGGAAGTTGTTGCAGTGGTGTTGGACGTGAAAGCCGATGAGGTCGCTGCCCAGCATCCCGCGGAGGAAGTCGCCCTGCCACGGAAACACGCGCATCACCTCGCGGTTCGGCCACGGGATGTGCCAGAAGAGCGCGATGAGGAGGTCGGGGCGCTCGCGGCGCAGCATGCGCGGCAGGAGCCCGAGGTGATAGTCCTGCACGAGCACGACGGCCGGGTCGTTCCCGACCTCGTCGAGCACGGCGTCGGCAAAGGCGCGATTCGCGATGCGGTAGCTATCCCAGTCCCCGTGTCGAAAGAACGGCTGCGTGTACGCGATGTGGCAGAGAGGCCAGATGCCTTCGTTCGACAGGCCGTAGTAGTAGCCACGCTCGACGTCCGGAGTGAGACGCACGCGACGGAGCCGATGGGTCGGCGCGCCCGGCGGCCAGTCGAGACCGTCACGTTCGTCGGTCACATCGAAGTCGCCCGACCCGCTTCCGTGCGCGACCCACACGCCGTTGCAGGCCCCGGTGATCGGGCCGAGCGCCGTCGTCATGCCGCTCGCGGGGTGGAGGACGCGATGGTCGCCGTTCGCGCTGCGCTCGTGGATGACTGGTTCGCGGTTCGAGACGACGACGAGCTTCCTCCCCGCGAACCGCTCGCTCACGAGTCGGAGGAGTCGCTCCCGTGAAGGCAAGTTGACGTCCGGCATCGTCGGAAGGCGGCAAGACTCGGGGTGATTCATCCGGAAGAGACTAGGTGTCGATGGCCTTTTCGTTCATTTCGAAAATTCGAACGAGTCTGTCGTTTCTGTCGACAAGCATTCGGTCTCGACGTCAGCCTGCAAAATCGTGCATGAATGAGGCTTCTTCTCGGGCCCCGGTCAGGCGACCGCTTCGTCGGCTTCCGCAAGAGGGGCGAGAGCGGAGCGCGTCTCCTGCGAGCGGTCGAGGGCGAGCTTGAAGAAGATCGGTCCGATGACGGCGTTGATGGCCAGCGTCGCGATGACGAGCGCGCGGAACGGCGCGCCGAACGCCGGGAACTCGCGCTCGACGAGGCCGGCGAGTCCCTGCGTGAGACCGGCCTGCGCGATGAGCGGCGCCCACGACCACGCTTGCAGCTTAGGCTCGTCCTTCGCGAGCCAGCTCGACGCGCGTGCGCCGCCTACCGTGACGACGGCACGCGTGGCGGCGAGGGCGAGCGCAATCGGCCAGAGGTCGATGATGAGGGGCACATCGAGATCCGCGCCCGCGCTCGCAAAGAAGACGACGTAGACGATCGCGCCCATGTCCTCGATCGCGTGCAGGAACCTGTCACCCTGCTTCGACAGGTTCTGGACGACGAAGCCGGCGACGAGGAACGTGAGCAGCGGATCGAATCGCAGGTAGTGGAGGACCTCGGACGCGCCGAATCCGAGCGCGACGAGGACGACGATGAGCTCTCGTCCGATGAGGCGCAGGTAGATCGCGAGCAGGAGCCCCAGCGTGGTCCCGATGGAGATGCTGCCGGCCACCTCGTGTCCGAGCGCGTGGAACGCCGCGAACGACAGCACCGATCCAGGAACGAGCAGCGGCTTGGCGATCATCATCGCGATCGCCATCAGCAGGATCACGATCACGTCGGAGCTCATTACGAACGCGAGAGCGAACGTCGCGAGGGATCCGCGCGCGCGGGTCTGGGCGAGGATGCCGAGGGTCGCCGACGGGCTCCGGCTGACGGCGAGGACGCCCCAGAGGAGCGCCACCGCGCACGCCGAGCTCGATGACATGTCACGCGCGAAGGGGATGAAGCTGCGGACGGCGAGGAATGCGACGCCGCCGAGGAGCAGGCCGAGCGTCGAATGGATCCCGGTCGCGACGAGCAGCGTCCGCAGCCCCTTGCGGAGCTGATCGAGCCGGAGCTCGGCGCCGCCGGCGAGAGCGATGAGCGCGAGGGCGAGCGTGTTGACCGGCGCCAGTCGCTTGACCGTCACGGCGTCGATCATGTTCAGGACGTGGGGACCGGCGAAGACGCCTGCGAGGAGATATCCGGTCAGGTGGGGCAGTCCGAGAAGCTCGATGAGCTCACTCAGGAGCGTGCCGGCGAGCAGGAGGAACCCGATCGCGCCGATGAGCGCCGCGTCCCCCTGCGACGACGGTGCGAACGCCGAGCTCCCGTAGAAGACCCCGACGACGGCGAGGAGGCAGACCGCATAGAGGAGGCGATCGATGGGCTTCTTCTTGCGCGGAGAGCTGCTCACGGCGCGCCGGAGCATAAGCGCGGGCCCCGGATGATCGGAGTTAAAAAGTTTGAGCTCAAACTATCTCGGCACGAGGGTGCCGGCCGGCAGCGGCGTCCCGTCCTTCGGGCGTCGGCGCCGCCGTTGAGCTAGGATTTCCGGGAGGCGATGGCCGAAGAGGACGACAAGGACGCGCTTCGCCGGCGCGTCTCGGAGCTGGAGGGGGAGCTCACGCGCGCGCGCTCGCTCATCGAGACGATCTTCGCGCACGTCCCTGCGGTCTTCTACGTCAAGGACCTGGAACGTCGTTACCAGTACGGCAGCCCCTGGGGCTTCCGTAACTTCGGCGTCGATCCTGCTGCCGCGATCGGACGTACCGACGCGGAGCTCTTTCCTCCTGCGCTCGCCGAGCGCTTCGCCGCGAGCGATCGGCGCGTCCTCGAAGGAGAGGAGATGGCGAGCGTGTCGTACGCGGTCCCGACGCAAGGACAGCCTCGGCACTTCGCGGGCGTTCGCTTTCCCATCCCCGGCGCGGATGGAAAGCCCGTCGGGGTCTGCGGGTTCGCCGTCGACGTCACGGAGCGCATCGAGCTCGCCAAGAGGCTCGAAAAGCTCGCGACGACCGACGCGCTCACCGGGCTCGCGAACCGCAGACGCTTCGACGAGCACTTCGCTGCCGAGGTCACGCGTGCGGCGCGGAGCGGCGAGCCGCTCACGCTCGTGCTCTGCGACGTCGACCACTTCAAGCGCTACAATGACCACTACGGCCATCCGCGTGGCGATGCGTGCCTCGTCGAGGTCGCCCGCGTGCTCGAGAGCCTCGTCCGACGCCCCGCGGACCTGGCTGCCCGCTACGGGGGCGAGGAGTTCGCGCTCGTCCTGCCCGAGACGTCGCAGGAAGGTGCGACGAAGCTGGCCGAACGGCTGCGAGGTGCTGTTCGCGAGCTCGGCTTCGAGCACGAGCGCAGCGAGGCCCACCGCGTCGTCACGGTGAGCGCCGGCGTGGCGACGGTCGTCGGAGGGGGATGGACCGCGGACGAGGTCATCGAGCTCGCCGACCGCGCCCTCTACGAGGCCAAAGAGAGCGGGCGCGACCGGCATGTCTCCGTCCACGAGGAGCGACCACCCGCGTCCGTCGGACGCGCCGGCTGAAGCTCACGCGCAGACGCGGAGCTCTGTGCGCCGAGACATGGTAGGCTCGCCGCGCCGTGTCGACCCTGGCCCGGACGCTTTCTCGTCTGCTTCTTCTCTTCGGGGCGCTTCCTCTCGTCGGCTGCGACAGCACCGACGGATTCGAGGGCTGCGTCGATGCCGTCGATCCGTCGGCTGCGCCCGGCAGTCGCCATGGCGCGTGTCGGCCGTCGCTCTTCAAGGAGGAGGACGTGCGCGCCCGCGAGGTCGTCGGCTACGTGCGTCGAGGCGAAGACCCCGTGGCAGGTGCGATTGTCCGTGTCGCGCCCTCCGACGGCTTTGCGGCTTCCGGAGCGACCGTCGCGTCCACCTTGACCGACGCGGGCGGCTTTTTCGGCGGGCTCCGGCCGGTGGCGCTCCGCTACGACCTCGCGGCGAAGCTCGGCGACGATCTGCTCTTCTACACCGGGCTGGGCGGCCGTTACATCGAGCCGGCGCTCGAAGGGCCCCGCACGACGGCCCGCGCGTTCACGGGGCGCGTCGACATCCACCTCGACCGCGCGGTCCCCGAGGGCCACTCCGTGGCGTTCTTCGCGAACGGCGACGGCGTCCTCGGAGTCACCGGTGATCTGGCGTCGGGGCTCTCCGTGCGGCAGCAGCGGTACACGACCGAGGCGTCGATCCACGTGATCGAATACGAGACCGCCGGCGGGTTCGAGAAGGCGACCGCTTACGGCAAGATCGACATCGCGCTCGACGCGGGGGTCGTCCGGCTCGCGACGGTGACGCTCCAGCCGATCCCGTACTTCGTCGAGCCGCAGTTCGCCGTCACTGCGCCGAGCGCGTTCGCTCCGGCGAACGTCGATGTCTACTTCGGGTTCTCGCGCACGAGCGATGGCCTCCTCGCGGCGGTGCCCGTCGGGACTTCGAAGAAGCTCCCGATCATCCCGAATGCAGGATACACGTATCGCGCGCGCAGCACGGTCGATGGCGTCGTCAGCGATACCGGCGAGATCAGCTTCGACGTGCTTCTCCCGCTGACGGCGATCGAGCTGCCCGAGCCGCCGACGGCGATGTCTCCGATCGAGGGCGAGACGCGCGCAGCAGGCGAGTCGTTGCTCGTCGAGGGCGAAGGCGTCTTCGAGCACGTGCTCGTCCCGGAGGACGGCGGACGCGAGATCCGCATCATCACGCGCCAGCACGAGGTGGCGCTTCCGGATGTCGGCGTGCTCGGCGCGGCGCCCGCGACGGGTCCACACACGTGGACGGTACGCAGCTACACGACGGCGAGCGTCCCGGAGCAGCTGTCGGGGATCGACTCGCGACGATACCGCGCGATGAGCGTGTCGCGTCCGCGCTCGATCATTCTCCGCTGACGACGATCACAACGAGGCCGATGGACGCGCCCGTCCGCGCCGCGCACGGTGCGGGCGAAAGCTCACCGCGGATGCGGCTTCGGCGAGGTCGAGAGTGAAGGCGCGACGAACGCGAGCATATTCGTCGGCGTCGCCGGCCTTCATCCGGAGCAGAGCCGAAGGATGGAACGTGGCGAGGATGCGCTCCGCCCACGGGGCCCCGTCCATCAGGACACCGCGGCTCTTCGTCAACCGGAAAGCCCGACCGAGGAAGACCTGCGCTGCCGTTGCGCCGAGACACACGATGACCTCGGGGCGCACGAGCTCGATCTCCTTCTCGAGCCAGCCGCGGCACGCGTGGATCTCGAACGCGTTGGGCTTCGAGTGGAGCCGCCGTTTGCCGCGAGGCTCCCATTTGAAGTGCTTGACCGCGTTCGTCACGTACACCTGATCGCGCGGGATCTCGGCTTCCTCGAGACACTCGTCGAGGAGACGACCGGCAGGGCCGACGAACGGTCGGCCTGAGAGGTCCTCTCGATCGCCGGGCTGTTCGCCGACGAGCAGCATCGGAGCAGGGACGGGGCCTTCGCCGAACACGACCTGTGTGGCGCGCTTGTACAGATCGCACGCCTGGCACCCGCGCGCGGCTTCGGCGAGATCGTCGAGGTCGTTCGTGCCGGGAGGTACGTACGCGAGGGAAGGGGACGGCTTCTCTTCCATACTGCTCCATGCGCGCAAGGTCCGTGCACGTCCAAGGCGGGGCTTTTCTTCGGGCCGAGCTCCGGTCGGCGCGCGGCTGAGCCTCTTCCCAAGCTCCGCGCTTCAGGGGAAGTCGCTGACCTGGACGGCGGCGAACGACTGCTCCGTCGTTCCGTTACCGAGCTGCCCGAGCGAGTTCTGGCCCCAGCAGAAGGCGCGTCCGTCTTGCGCGAGGGAGCACGACCGGTCTCCACCGGTCCAGACGCCGAGCGCCGGCGGCGCGCCGACGACGGCGACGGGCGTGGGAATGGACGCATCCGACGGCACCGAGCCCTTCCCGAGCTGGCCGTCTCCCGCTCTGCCCCAGCAGACGATCGTGCCGTTCTTCCGGACCGCGCACGCATGCTCGTACCCGGTCCAGAGGAAGGTCGCATCGCCGACGGCGGGGACGAGGATCGGCGAAGGGTTCGGGTCGGCGTTCGGGCTTCCGTTGCCGAGCTGGCCGTACTGGTTGTTCCCCCAGCAGTAGACGCCGCCCGTCTTCTGCCGCGCGCAGGAGAAACGCGATGCAGCGGCCACTTGCGCGATGTCCGACAGCACATTCAGCTTCGTCGGCGTGAGGCTCTCGGTCGTCGAGCCGATCCCGAGCTGGCCCTCGGCATTGCCGCCCCAGCACATGACGTCGCCGTTCTCGAGCACCGCGCACGCGTGATCGTTCGCAGCCGTGATGGATACGGCTCCCGTGAGGTTCTTCACCGGAGCAGCAGTGGAGCGATCGGTCTTCAACCCATCACCGAGCTGGCCCGAGTAGTTCGCGCCCCAGCAGACGACCGTCGTGTCGGCGCGGAGCGCGCACGTGAAGCTCGTTCCTCCTGCGAGCGCGGTCGCATTCGAGAGGTCGACGACCTTTACGGGCTTCGAGGATCGCTGATTGGTTCCGTCGCCGAGCTGACCGAAGATGTTGCTGCCCCAGCACGAGACCTTTCCCCCGCCGTGGACGACGCACGAATGCCCGAGACCGGACGCGATCGCGACGGCATCGCTGATCCCCGGCACGAGCTGCGGCTTCAGGACCGAGGGGCGGGATCCGTCGAACGGTACGCCGTCGCCGATCTGACCGGCGCCGTTGTCGCCCCAGCACTTCACCGTCCCGTCCGGCAGCCGCGCACACGTGTGATTGAACCCGAGAGCGAGCTCGCCCTTGTCGACGACGACGTCGCCGTCCGGCGCCGGCGCTGCACGGTCCGGGCGGGCGCCGCCGTCGTCTTCCTTTCGCGAGGTGCCGCCATCACGCTCGCGAAGCGTCACGTCCTCGACGCCGAGGATGGCGTTGCACGCGACGAGCACCGACGAGGCCGTCGCCAGCGCAAGCACGAAGTGAAGCCGCGAGGCATCCCTCACTCTTCATTTCTAGCACTGGTGCAGCGGCCGATCGGCACCGGATGCGGTCACGGGCCCGCTGTTTCAATAAGAAGGGGCCACGAGGCCCGCTGTTTCGGAGGTAAGCGGCCCACGTGGCCCGCCTGTTTCGGAGGGAAGGGGCCCACGAGGCCCCTTCCGGCCGCGCGCAAGGCCCACTATAAGCGAAATGGGATGACGGCGCGCCCAGCCACTCGGGTCGGTGAGGACAGACCCGCCCTCGTGATGATCCACGGGTTCGCGCTCGACGCTCGCATGTGGCGAAGCCAGGTCGAGGCGTTCGGCGGCGATCATCGGATCCTGCTCGTCGATCTCCCTGGATTCGGCCCGCAGGCGCGCGAGGTCGGACAGGTCGAGCCGGCGCGCGAGGTCGGGCGCGCGATGGACGCTGCGAAGCTCTCGCGCGCTCATCTCATCGCGAGCTCGTATGGCGCTGCGGTAGCGGTCGACTACGCGTTCCAGCATCCCGAGCGCGTCGCGTCGCTGGTGCTGGCCGCGCCGATGCTCCTCGGCCGACGCATGGGCATCGAGTCGTGGCAGCGCTGCGTGTCGCTCGCCAACGACGGCGACAAGACGACCGCGGCGGAGGTCTGGCTCGACGACCCGCTGTTCGAGACGCTCCGCCACGACGAAGACCTCTTCGAGGAGGTCCGTCAGATCGTCCTCGACTACGGCGGCGGCCACTGGACCGGCAAGGTCACGTCGTCGTGGTGCGAGCCCGACCCGGTGTCGCGCCTGAAAGAGCTCGCGATCCCGACGCTGATCGTGTCCGGTGAGCAGGATTTGCCGAGCTTCATGCTCATGGCCGAGGCGTACGCGAAGTCGCTTCCGAACGCGCGCCGCGAGATCATCCAGGGCGTCGGGCACCACGTGACGCTCGAAGCCGCGGACGTCTTCGACGACCTCGTCCGCGCGTTCATCGCAAACGCGCGCTAGGCTCGTTGACGCGGCCGGCGGCCCGGAAGTGTCGATGCCCGCGCGGTTCCATCTGCGGCGCGTTTTTCTGGCGTTTTCTGGCAAATCGCTTGCTAAGCGCGCGCGTTTAGGTACAGTGCGCGTCCTTCCGGTCCCATGCGGGGTCGGAAGGTTCGAGGAAACTCGAGCATTCTCCAGTCTGTAGACGGCCGTAACGGCCCTCGGGAACAGCGCAGAAACCTCGCGAAAGCGAGCAATCAGCGCCCCGGCGGTACGACGGCGGCTAAAGACGGGATTAGCGAGTCCGGCGTAGTTGCCGGCGGAAGGTCTGGATCATGGTGTCGAAGGCGATTGCCCGCTTTGCGCGGCTCAGCCCCCGCAAGGCTCGTGTAGTGGTCGATCTCGTGCGCGGCCGTCAGGCCGGCGAGGCTCTCCAGCTCCTCGAGTTCACGAAGAAGTCGGGCGCGCCCGTTCTGAAGAAGCTCATCGAGAGCGCCGTTGCCAACGCGCGCACGACGAGCCCCGGCGTCGACCTCGACTCGCTCTTCGTCGAGACGGCGTTCGTCGACAAGGCGCCGAACAAGCACATGCGCCGCTGGCGCCCGCGCGCGATGGGTCGCGCGACGCGCATCCAGAAGGGCATGAGCCACATCACGATTCACCTCGGCCAGCGCTGAGCTGACGCCGGCAGACCGCTCCTCGCCAAGGAATCAAAAGAGATGGGTCAGAAAGTTCATCCGTACGGCTTCCGCCTCGGCGTCATCAAGACGTGGAACAGCAAGTGGTTCGAGGACAAGAGCTACGCGAAGTGGCTCCACGAGGACATGCGCATCAAGCGCGCCGTGAAGGACTACCTGATGAACGCGAACATCGCGTCCGTCGAGGTCGAGCGCGCCGCGAACAAGGCGAAGGTCATCGTCTACACCGCGCGCCCCGGCATGGTCATCGGCAAGGGCGGCAAGGGCATCGAGACCCTCAAGAGCGGTAACCTCAAGACCGCCGCCAAGGGCGAGACCCTCTTCCCCGGCGTCCAGTCGTTCACCGAGAACGAGGTCTTCATCGACGTGCAGGAGATCCGCAAGGCGGAGACCTCCGCGCAGCTCGTCGCGGAGAACGTCGCGATGCAGCTCGAGCGCCGCGTCGCCTTCCGCCGCGCGATGAAGAAGGCCCTCTCGACGGCGATGAAGTTCGGCGCCAAGGGCATCCGTATCCGCTGCTCCGGCCGTCTCGGCGGCAGCGAGATGAGCCGCGTCGAGACCTACCGCGAGGGTCGCGTTCCGCTCCACACGCTCCGCGCGGACATCGAGTTCGGCCAGGCTGAGGCCCGCACGAAGTACGGCATCATCGGCGTCAAGTGCTGGGTCTTCAAGGGAGAGGTCCTCCCCCGCCGCACGCGCCGTCCGCAGATCGCGGGCTGAGTCAGGCTTCACGAGTAAACCGAGAGAACGATCATGCTTTCTCCGAAGCGAACCAAGTTCCGCAAGATGCAGAAGGGCAACAACCGGGGCACCGCGTACCGCGGGTCCGACGTGTCCTTCGGCGACTTCGCAATGCAGGCTGTCGAGCCGGGCCGCCTCACGGCGCGCCAGATCGAGGCGGGCCGTATGGCGATCACGCGCCACGTGAAGCGCGTGGGCAAGCTCTGGATCCGGATCTTCCCGCACCGCCCCGTCACGAAGAAGCCCCTCGAAGTCCGAATGGGCGGAGGCAAGGGCGGCGTGGAAGAGTGGGCGGCCGACATCCTTCCGGGCCGCGTGATGTACGAGATCTCGGGTGTGGACGAGAAGACGGCGCGTGAAGCGTTCCGTCTCGCCGGTCACAAGCTGCCCATCGGTTACAAGTTCCTCATCCGCGGGAGCATCCAGTCATGAAGGCGAAGGATCTGCGTGAGCGCAGTGTGGAGGACCTCCGCGAGCTCGAGAAGAGCCTCACGAAGGACACCTTCACGAATCGGTTCAAGAACTTCACGAACCGTCTCGACGATACGAGCGTGATCAACAAGACGCGCCGCGACCTCGCGCGCGTGAAGACGATCCTTGCTCAGCGCGCGAAGAACGAGGCTGTGAAGGCTGAGGCTTCCACCACGAAGAGCGAGACGAAGTAGCCATGGCGAAAGAGAACGCAGCCGCTGCTGTCCCCGCAGCGCAGAAGAGCACGAGGACGCTCGCGGTCGAGAAGACCGCGCACGGCTTCCGCCGCAAGATGGTCGGCAAGGTCATCAAGGCGAAGATGGCGAAGACCGTCGTCGTCGAGTGCGTCACGTCGACTCGTGACCAGCTCTACGGGAAGTACGTCCGCAGCCGCACCCGGTACAAGGCTCACGACGAGACCAATCAGTACAAGGTCGGCGACGAAGTCGAGATCCAGGAGCACCGCCCGATCTCGCGTGACAAGCGCTTCATCGTGGTGCGTCTCGTGAAGAAGTTCGTGGAGGAATAGAGGCTGCCATGATCCAGATGCGCACAATCCTGGACGTCGCCGACAACTCCGGCGCCAAGCGTGTCCAGTGCGTCAAGGTCCTCGGTGGCTCGCGCCGCCGTTACGCCCGCCTCGGTGACGTCATCGTCGTCTCGATCAAGGAGGCGATGCCGGGCACGAAGGTGAAGAAGGGCGACACCGCGAAGGCGGTCGTCGTTCGTGTGAAGGACGACACCTCGCGTCCGGATGGCAGCTCCATCCGCTTCGACGAGAACAGCGCCGTCCTCATCAACCCGCAGCTCGAGCCGATCGGCACCCGCATCTTCGGACCGGTCGCTCGTGAGCTCCGCGGCAAGAAGTTCATGAAGATCATCTCGCTCGCCCCTGAGGTGCTGTGATGTCCGTTCAGCGTCTTCAGAAGGGCGATGAGGTCATCGTCATCGCCGGCAAGGACAAGGGCAAGAAGGGCAAGGTCATGCGTCTCTTCAAGGAGACCGACCGTGTCGTGGTCGAGGGCGTGAACCTCGTGAAGCGCCACATGAAGCCCAACCCGCGCATGCAGCAGGGCGGCATCCTCGAGCGCGAGCAGCCGCTCGCCGCCTCGAACGTGATGCTCGTCGACCCGAAGACGGGCAAGGGCACGCGCGTCCGCATCAAGACCGACGACAAGGGCGTGAAGGTTCGCGTCGCCGTGAAGAGTGGCGAGGAGATCCCGTCGCCGCGCAAGGCTGCAGCAGCCTCCTGAGCTGCGCGCCACAAGACTTATTGAGCCGAGGAAGCCATGGCTGACGAGAAGAAAGAGAAGAAGCAGAAGAAGGGTAAGGGCGAAGGCGGCGGAAGCCGTGCCGCGATCGCGCCTACCGGCACCTCCAACACCCAGGCCGTCCCGGCCCGGTTCGCGGCGAAGTACGCGAAGGAGGCGGTGCCCGCCCTCCAGAAGCAGTTCTCGTACAAGAATCCGATGGAGGTCCCGAAGCTCCAGAAGATCGTCGTCAACATGGGCCTCGGCCAGGCCGTGACGAACCCGAAGATCATCGACTCGGCCGTCGACGAGCTCCAGGCCTTCACCGGCCAGAAGCCCGTCGTGACCCGCGCGAAGAAGGCGATCGCGAGCTTCAAGCTTCGCGAGGGCATTCCGATCGGCGCGATGGTCACCCTCCGCCGCGAGCGGATGTGGGAGTTCCTCGATCGCCTCGTCAGCGTCGCGCTTCCGCGCACCCGCGACTTCCGCGGTGTCTCGCGTCGCGCGTTCGACGGCAAGGGCAACTTCACGCTCGGGCTGAAGGAGCAGATCATCTTCCCCGAGATCGACTACGACCGCATCGACGTCATCAAGGGGATGAACATCTCCTTCGTGACGACGGCGAAGACGGATGAAGAGGGGCGCGCGCTCCTCCAGGCCATGGGCATGCCTTTCCGGGCCGCCTGAAGAGTTGAGAGAGAGAGACCAAGATGGCGCGTGCGTGTCAGTTCGCGAAGCTCAATCGCCCCCCGAAGTTCGAGGTGCGTCACCGTAACCGCTGCAAGGTCTGCGGTCGCGGCCGTGCCTACTACCGCAAGTTCGAGTTGTGCCGTGTCTGCCTGCGGCTCTACGCACTTCGCGGCGAAATCCCCGGCGTAATCAAGGCGAGCTGGTGATCCCATGATGACCGACCCCATTTCCGACATGCTCGCACGCATCCGTAACGGCGCCCTGGCCCGTCACGATCGCGTGGAGATGCCGCACTCGAACCTGAAGAAGCACATCGCCGAAGTCCTCAAGTCCGAGGGCTACGTCGACGACGTCCGCGAGAGCGACGGCGAGGGCAAGAAGACCCTCACGCTCGTTCTCCGTTACGGGCGCGGCAAGGACAGCGCGATCGACGGCCTTCGCCGCGTCTCCGCTCCCGGCCGCCGCGTCTACGTCCGCTACGACCGCATCCCGCGCGTCCGCAGCGGTATGGGCATCTCGATCCTGTCGACCTCGCGTGGCGTCATGACGGACCGTCAGGCGCTCGAGCAGAAGGTCGGCGGCGAGCTCCTTTGCGAGGTCTGGTGATCTCATGAGCAACACCGCACAAGCAGAAGTCAGCGGGCCCCAGAGCCTGCTTCCCGGGCAGCTCCGCCAGTCGCGCGTTGGCAAGCGTGCGATCGCCCTTCCGAAGGGCGTCACGGTCACGGCCGCGAACGGCAAGTTCGAGGTCAAGGGCCCGAAGGGCACCCTCTCGCGTCCGGCGACGCCGAACGTGAAGGTGAAGACCGAGGGCAGCGAGCTCTTCGTCGTCCCGACGGTCGAAGGGCGCGACGGCGCACGCTACCAGGGCCTCGCCCGTTCGATCCTGAACGGCATGGTCCAGGGCGCGGCCGCCGGCTACACGAAGACGCTCCAGCTGGTCGGCACGGGTTACCGCGCCGAGGTCAAGGGCAAGATCCTGAACCTCGCGCTCGGCTTCTCGCACCCGATCAACTTCCCCATCCCCGACGGCGTCACCGTGACCGTCCCGGCCGACTCGAAGGGCACGCTCGTGATCCTCACGGGCGCCGACAAGGAAGTGATGGGCCAGACCGCCGCCAAGATCCGTGGCTTCCGTCCCCCGGAGCCGTACGGCGGCAAGGGTGTTCGCTACCAGGGTGAGAAGGTCCGCGAGAAGGCCGGCAAGGCTGCCTCGAAGGGAAAGTAAGCGCCATGTCTTTGCAACTCGAAGGTCGCGAGCGCCGCAAGCTTCGCATTCGTCGCAAGATCAGCGGGACGCCCGAGCGTCCGCGTCTCTCGGTCTTCCGCAGCCTCAACCATATCTACGCGCAGGTCGTCGACGACGTCGCGGGCAAGACGCTCGCGCACTGCTCGACGCTCGCCAAGGATGTGAAGCCGCAGGCGGACGACTCGAACAAGAGCGATGCGGCCAAGCTGGTCGGCAAGACCATTGCCGCGCAGCTCAAGGCCAAGGGCATCACCAAGATCGTCTTCGACCGCAACGGCTATCTTTTCCACGGCCGCATCAAGGCCCTGGCCGAGGGCGCGCGCGAGGGCGGCCTGGAGTTCTGAGCGGTCGCTCGAGCTCCCGTCCACTAAGACTCCATACGGCATCAGAGAATCGAGACAGCGATGGCCATCGAGCAGATTGACGAAGACAAGCTCAAGGAGCGCATCATCCACATCAACCGCGTCGCCAAGGTCGTCAAGGGCGGCCGGCGCTTCTCGTTCGCGGCGCTCGTCGTCGTGGGCGACGAGAGCGGTCACGTGGGCGTTGGGCTCGGCAAGGCGAACGAGGTCCCGGAGGCCATCCGCAAGGGCAACGATCAGGCTCGCAAGAACCTGTTCAAGGTGCCCCTCGACGGCGTGACGATCCCGCACGAGGCGCATGGACACTTCGGCGCAGGCCGCGTGTTCCTCCGCCCCGCCTCCGCGGGAACGGGCGTCATCGCCGGCGGTGCGGTCCGCGCCGTCGTCGAGTCGGCCGGCATTCACGACATCCTGACGAAGTGCATCGGCAGCGCGAACCCGCACAACGTGGTCCGCGCGACGATCCAGGCGCTCCGCCAGATGAAGAGCCTGGACCAGGTCGCGAGCAAGCGCAGGAAGCAAACGGGCGACCTGATTGCTCCCAGCACCAAGAAGAAGAAGTCGGCGACGGGCGTGGCCGGCAAGATCGAGGCTGCATCATGAAGTCCAAGCTCCGCGTCAAGCAGATCAAGAGCTGCATCGGCGTCGACTGGCGCTTTCGCCTGAACCTGAAGGGCCTCGGCCTCGGCCGGGTTGGCAAGACGGTCGAAGTGGCGAACACGCCCTCGTTCCGTGGCGCCGTCAAGAAGGTCCTCCACCTCGTCACTGTCGAGGAGATCTGAGTCATGGCTGACACTCTCAGCAAGCTCGCGAAGCCGGAAGGCGCGACGAAAGACAAGCTCCGCAAGGGGCGTGGTCCCGGCTCGGGCCTCGGCAAGACGGCCGGTCGCGGTCAGAAGGGCCAGTACGCCCGCCGCGCCACGTTCAAGCCTTCGTTCGAAGGCGGCCAGACCCCGCTCGCGCGTCGTCTCCCGAAGCGCGGCTTCAAGAAGCACAACGCGGCAGTCGTCGCGGCGATCAACGTCGGCCAGCTCGAGGCTTTCGAGGCCGGCGCGAAGGTCGACGAGCGCGCGCTGCGCGATCGCGGCCTCGTGAAGGGTCAGATCGACCGCATCAAGATCCTCGGCGACGGCGAGCTCACGAAGAAGATCACGGTCACCGCGCACTCCTTCTCCAAGTCTGCCCAGGAGAAGATCGCGAAGGCGGGCGGCACGGCCGTTCTCGTCGCGCAGGCGCAGGCTGCCGCGGCGGCTGAGTGATCGGCCCTCAATCGGATAGGTCCACGCAGAAATGAGCATTCTCGCCGGCTTTGCGAACATCAACAAAGTGCCGGAGCTCCGGCGCCGAGTTCTGTTCACGCTCGGGATGCTCGCGGTCTATCGCATCGGAGCATTCGTCACGATCCCCGGCGTCGACCGGAACGTGATGAAGGCCGTCGTGAACAAGCAGGGAGGAGGCCTCCTCGGCTTCCTCAACATGTTCTCCGGCGGCGCGCTGTCGAACCTCTCGATCTTCGCGATCGGCATCATGCCGTACGTCAGCGCGAGCATCGTGCTCCAGCTGCTGACGATGGTCTTCAAGCCGCTCGACGAGCTCCGCAAGGAAGGCGAGCAGGGCCAGCGCAAGATCAACCAGTACACGCGCTACGGGACCATCGTCCTCGCGCTGTTCCAGAGCTTCGGGATCGCGATGAGCCTCGAAGCGCTGAACAACCAGGACACGGTCGGTGCGACCGGTGACGTGGTGGCGCACGCGGGCTGGGGCTTCCGCCTGATGACGATGCTGACGCTCACGACCGGCACGTGCTTCATCATGTGGCTGGGTGAGCAGGTCACGGAGCGAGGGATCGGCAACGGCATCTCGCTCCTCATCTTCGCCGGCATCGTCACGGACATCCCCGGCGGCGTCTTCGGCTACTTCCAGACGCACAAGGGATCGATCCAGCCGCTGAACCTGTTCGCGGTCGGCGCCATCGTCCTCCTCACGGTCGCCACGATCGTGTTCTTCGAGAGAGGACAGCGGCGCATCCCGATCTACTACGCTCGCAGAACCGTCGGTCGACGCGTCTACGGCGGACAGACGGCCCACCTGCCGCTGAAGGTCAACACGAGCGGAACGATCCCGCCGATCTTCGCGAGCTCGCTCCTGATGTTCCCGGCCACGCTGGCGAACTTCAAGATCCCGGGCATGGCGCAGCTCCAGCAGAGCCTCGAGCGCGGCGACTGGCTGTTCAACGTCTTCTACGTCGCGCTGATCGTCTTCTTCTGCTTCTTCTACACGGCCGTGACGTTCCAGGCGGTCGATGTGGCGGACAACCTGAAGAAGCAGCAGGCGTTCATTCCGAGCATCCGTCAGGGCAAGCAGACCGCGGAGTACATCGACAAGGTGCTGACGCGCATCACGCTCGGCGGCGCCCTCTACGTCGCGGCCGTCTGCGTCGTCCCGACGGTCATCAGCGAGTACTTCAAGGTCCCGTTCCGCTGGGGCGGCACCTCGGTCATGATCGTCGTCGGCGTTGCGCTCGACACGGTCGCCCAGATCGAAGCTCACCTCATCACGCGTAACTACGAAGGCCTCTCGGGTGGCGGTGGTCGTGCGACGCGCATCCGTGGCCGGAGGGATCTCGCGTGATCACCACGACGTTTTCTCGGGGGAGGGGACGATGAGGCTCATCTTCGTTGGACCGCCTGGCGCCGGTAAGGGCACGCAGGCGAAGGTCATCTGCGAGAAGTACGGCGTCCCGCAGGTTTCGACGGGCGACATGCTTCGCGCGGCGAAGAAGGAAGGCCGCCTCGCCGCCGAGCTCGTCCAGAAGATGGACGCCGGCGGACTCGTCCCCGACGACGTCGTCGTCGACCTCATCCGTCAGCGCACCGAGGCGTCGGACGCCCAGAATGGCTTTCTCCTCGACGGCTTCCCGCGGACCGTTCCACAGGCCGAGGCCCTCGACAAGATGCTCTCGAGCCGGGGTCAGAAGCTCGACGGCGTCATTGCGCTCGTCGTCGACAAGAACCTGCTCATGGAACGGGCAGTGCTCCGCCGGACGGATAAACGCACTGGACAGATTTACCACTTGAAGTATAACCCGCCGCCCCCTGACGCCGATCTCGAGCATCGGGCGGACGATCACGAAGACAAGGTCCGAAACCGAATCGACGTGTACGAGCGGATGACGGCCGACCTCCTGCCTTATTACGAGAAGGCGGGCCTCCTCGAGCAAGTGGACGGGGTCGGCAACGTAGCAGACGTGACGCAGCGAGTTCTCGCTGCGATCGAAAAGCGGAAGTAACCAGTTTCAAGGAGAGGCGAAGGGATCGTTGATGAGTGAGCGTCGTGAGCGGAAAGAGCCGAAGGGCGACAAGCTCGAATTCGATGGCGTCGTCCAGGAAGCGCTGCCGAACGCGATGTTCCGCGTGAAGTGCGACAACGGACTGATCGTCCTTGCGACGATTAGCGGGCGTATGCGGCAGTTCTACATCCGCATCCTCCCCGGCGACCGGGTCACCGTCGAGGTGAGTCCGTACGATCCGAGCCGTGGCCGCATCACCTACCGTCACAAGTAGCGAGCTCACGCTTCGTACAACACGCCAGCCGATCCTTACTTCCCCACGGGAGCAGCGCTATGAAGGTCCGTCCGTCCGTCAAGAAAGTGTGCGACAAGTGCAAGATCGTTCGACGCAAGGGCGTCGTTCGCATCATCTGTGATAACCCGCGCCACAAGCAGCGCCAGGGCTGAAGAAGGATAGTGCGGCCGTTCCACGGCCCACGAAGAAGGAAAGAGTTATGGCTCGTATCGCAGGCGTCGACCTTCCCCGGCACAAGCAAGTTGCTTACGCGCTCCCCTATCTCTACGGCGTGGGCCACGCGCTCGCGAAAGAGATCTGTGCGAAGGCGAACATCCCTCCGACCAAGAAGACGGAGGAGCTCACCGAGGCGGAGATCAAGCGCATCCGCGATCTGCTCGAGACCGAGTACCGCGTCGAAGGCGACCTGCGCCGCGAAGTGCAGATGAACATCAAGCGCCTGATGGACCTCGGCTGCTACCGCGGCCTCCGTCACCGCAAAGGCCTGCCCGTCAACGGGCAGCGCACGCACACGAACGCGCGTACCCGCAAGGGCCCGCGCAAGGGCATCCTCTCGCGCGGCGGTCCGCGCAAGCCGGCGTGAGCGATCCCGCGTAGAGCTCTTGGAGTAACGGAACATCATGGCAAGCACGAAGACCCAGACGACGAGCGGTGCGACGGCAGGCAAGGGCAAGCCGGGCAAGAAGAAGGTCAAGAAGAACATCTCGACCGGCATCGCCTGCATCCAGTCGACGTTCAACAACACCGTCGTCACGATCACGGACGTCAACGGCAACACCGTTGCGTGGTCGAGCGCCGGCGCTCGCGGCTTCAAGGGTTCGCGCAAGTCGACTCCGTTCGCGGCGCAGCTCGCCGCCGAAGAGGCCTGCCGAAAGGCGATGGAGCACGGCATGCGTTCGGTCGCCGTCTTCGTGAAGGGTCCGGGCGCGGGCCGCGAGAGCGCTCTCCGTGCGCTGCAGACCGCCGGCTTCAAGGTCACCCTGATCCGCGACGTCACGCCCGTTCCGCACAACGGCTGCCGCCCGCCGAAGCGCCGCCGCGTCTGATCCAGGACGCTCCTCGCTCACCGCGAGAGAGCCACCGAGCGCCGCCACCTCCACCGAGGTCGCGGCGCTCTGGCGTTTTGTGGCCAGCGGACGCGTGGACTGTTCGGCATCGCGCGGGCGCACCCTTCGAAGTGTGCGTAACCCCACTTGCGCAGGTATGGCGTGAGCGGGCGCGGCGTCATCGGCCAAGTGGGCGAAAGCTGTACTTGCGCCAGGGCAAGTTGCGGGGGCGAGACAGGCGCGCTCCACGCAAAGGCTCGCGCCGAGAGGGCGGATTCAGCGCGCAGCGAGCGTTCGAGTGACGCGCCGTTTCGCTGCGTTCAATCCACCATCACCCTGGCCCACGCCAGCACGCTCATCGCCACGAAGATCATGTCGAAGAGCGCCACGGGAAGCCAGGCACCGAAGGGCCGGCTCAGGCGCTCCTCCTGGGCGAACGGCACGTCCCTCTTCCGAACGTGAGCGCTCCAGAGCACCGCAAACGACACAAGGGGACCCAGCACGGCCGCCGACAACGCCATCAATCCGAGGATCGCCGGCGCCGGCGCGCCAGCCTTGGGAAACGTGGCCCAGACGATCGCAAGCAGGCCGAGCACCATGAGGACGGAGCGAGCCAGCCCTCCAACAATCCCTGGAACGAACCGCTCACCAGTCGATCGGCTGAGCGCGCGGACGACCGCGGCGACCTGAAGCAACGAGAAGAAGACGGCGAGCACGCAGCCACTCTATCGGGCTGCTCCGTTTCCGTGCGCGCCACGCGTGCAGCGCTCTGGAGACCTCCCCGTGCTTCGTCGCGACGGCCTCGACGCGGCGTCTACACGCTGTCCCTCGCGTGACCCGCGGGCGACGGGCTCGATCCTTTTTTTGAGCCAGGATCGCGCCCCGGCGTGCAACCAAGATTTACTTGAACACGATCCCGCTCGAGAGCAGCACGCCGAGATCGAAGCGATGCCCTTCGCGATCGGCGCGGTTGCCGGTCGCCTCGGCGACGAAGCGTGCATCGAGCAGACGGAGCGCGACGTTCGATCCGATGTCGAGCTCGTAGCCGAGCCCGACATGACCGCCGAAGCGGAAGTAGCGGTGAGCTTCATCGCTCCGCGGGAAGCTGTATCCGAGCTGCGGGCCGACGCGGAGGTACAGGCCTCCCCATAGAT
>JAEXCN010000493.1 GCA_023402175.1 Pseudomonadota bacterium
ACAGACCCCATGCGCGTGACGTGGGGCCGGTGATGGGGCATGTCCGGTTCGACGATGTCGAATTCGAATATCGGACCGGCGTCGGCGTCCTCCGCGGGATCGATCTCGAGGTCGGCATCGGCGAGACCGTCGCGCTCGTCGGCGCGAGCGGTGCAGGCAAGAGCACGCTGCTCGCGCTACTGCAGCGTCTGTACGATCCGACGCGTGGTCGGATCCTCGTCGACGGGATCGACATCCGCGACCTGAAGCAGAAGTCCCTGCGCCGCCAGATCGGCGTCGTGCTGCAGGAGGGCATCTTGTTCGACGACACCGTGCGAGACAACATCCGCTTCGGGCGACTCGACGCGACCGACGAGGAGGTCGAAGCGGCTGCGCGCGCGGCGAACGCCGACGAGTTCATCCGGCAGCTACCGAATGGCTACGAGACCAAGGTCGGTGAGCGTGGCTGCAAGCTCTCCGGCGGCGAGCGTCAGCGGATCGCGATCGCCCGTGCGCTTCTGAAGGACGCGCCGATCCTCCTGCTCGACGAGGCGACGAGCGCCCTCGACGCTCGGAGCGAGGATGCCGTCCGCGACGCCCTTCAGCGACTGCGGCGCGGGCGGACGACGTTCGTCGTCGCCCACCGCCTCTCGACGGTGACGGAGGCCGACCGCATCATCGTGCTCGACGGCGGCCGGATCGTGGAGTCCGGCACGCACGAATCTCTTCTGCGCGCCGGCGGCGCGTACGCAGCGCTCGTCGCGAGCCAGACGAGAAGCCTCGTCCTCGCCGCGAAGGTCGCCTGAGCGGCAGTCACTCACGCGTGACGCGCGCCGCGGCGTGGCGCGTGAACGGCGGGATGCGCAAGACGAGCATGTCGTCGGCCGTCGCGGTCACGTGCTCCGGCTCGCGCGTGAGAGGCTCGCCGGTCGTGTCGTCCGTCCACGTCACGCGATAGCGACCGTCGCGCGGAGCCGTCACGGCGAACGCCGCGCCTGTGACGCGCTCGCGATAGCCTTCTCTCGGCGCGAGGATCCAGATGGCGCGGTCCGACTTGTCGTCGGTCGCGAGCGTCCAAACGCGCATCGCGCTCGGGCCGATCACCCTGATGTCGTGCTGCGGGATGTAGCTACGGCGTGGATCGAGCTGCCGCAAGAACGTGGAGAGGACCTTGAAGTGCTTGCCGCGCTCGGGCGTCATCGGCTCGTCGGAGTCGATCTCGAACGGCGGCGCGCTGTGCGCGAGCGCCCCCGCTCCCGACATCAACAGCGACCAGATTCCGACGTGCGTGTGGTCGTACGTCGATTTGTCCTCACCGCCGTACGCGAACTCCCCGCAGAAGATCGGCTTGTCGAACGACCACGTCTCGCGGACCTTCGTGGTCATCGCATCGCCGAGCGCGTGCGGGTCGTAGACCTCCTTGCCGTAGAGGTGCCACTGGACCGTGTCGTTCAGTGGGCTCGCGTACCAGGGCCGCTCGTCACCATCGAGGTTCCAGTGCAGGCCGACCGGACCTGCGGTGACGAGGTGCCCGTAAGGATCGAACGAGCGCCACGCCTTGCTCATGTCCTCGGCCCACGGGATCCACGTGCGTTCGGGGATCGGGCCGTCCCATTCGGGCTCGTTCAACAGGTCGAGCGCGAGCAGGCGAGGGGACGATCCCCAACGGTCGGAGATGTAGCGGAGCTTCCGGATGGCGGAGCCCCGGAACGCCGGGTTCTGGAAGAAGTCCTTCGGCGACTCGACCGGGCCCCCGCGCGCCGCGCTGTACGGGTTGTCGTCCCAGCTCCGCCATGTCTCGGGGGCGGGGGTGAAGCCGATCGAGTACGCGACGAGGACGACGTCGATGTTTGCGGCCTCGGCGGCGTCGAAGATCGTGTCGAAGGCCTCTGCCGTGCGCTCGTCGAAGCGACCTGGCGCAGGCTCGAGGCATCCGATCTGGTAGCCGCCCGGCGTTGCCTCGGACTCGCAGTCCGCGAAGATGAACACGCGGATCGTCGACATCCCGTACGAGGCCATGCGCTCGATGTATTGCCGAGCGTCCATGTTCTCGTAGTTCCAGGTCGGGTCGTAGACGTTGATCCGATTTTCGCCGAGGATGAACGCGGTCGTTCCGTCTTCGTACTCGAGCCGATGTCGAGACTTCGGGTCTACGCGAACGAAGCCCCGATTCGATGCGGGCGCGACGTCGAGCTCACCGCGCGCGACCTCGCGACCGTCCTCGCCGGCGCGGATCGTCCATCGATGCACTCCCGGCTCGCGCGGCGTGTATCGGACCTTGAAGCGGCCTCGCGAAGGAAAGCCACCGACCTTGATCACCTTGCGCGACGGCGTGATGAACCGCGCATCGATCGGAACGTCGTCCGGAGCGCGCCCGCCCGTCGCAGCGTCGAACGTGACCTCGTAGCGGCTGTTGACGAGTCCCTTGGCCCTTACCGCGCCGACCATCGCGGCGCCGCTCGTCTGCGGGACGGCAGACGGCCCCTTGCACGCCGCGCCCACGACGATGCTCGTCGCGAGCAGCCACGGCACGAGAGGCGACCGCATTCCGCGAATCGAAGCAATGCGTGCGCCGCGGCCCGCGCAGTCGGCTCGTCGCGACGGCGCGAAGGTCGCCAAAGCGAAGCGGCGCCAAGCGCCCCGCGCGTGACGTCACCGCGCGCTCGTAGAAGCCCCGGTGCCGTTCACAGATGCTGCGTGGATCGCGACGAAGGACGCGATCACGTCCGCGATCGCGCGGAGCTTGTGCCCCGCGCGCCCGGGGACCCGAGCGAGGCTCTCCAAGACCGACACCTCGAGTGGCATCTCGCGTCCCGAGAGCGGACCGACGGTGTCGCGGTAGTGCGCCAGCGTGCCGACGCTCCCGTTCGTGACGTCCCTCGCTACGTGCCGCAGGTCGAGATGTCCCGATGGCAGCCAGCCGCCCCTGGCGGTGAAGAGGTTCGTCTCGTAACGACCCCACGAGCAGATCACGTCGGTCTCGCGGGCGAATGCGCGCCAGCGCGCGTGCAGCTCTTCGAGCGTTCCTCCCGACCGAAGCGTCGCTTCGTCGAGGCGCGTGTGTGGTGCTGTCCCGGGCGCGAGCTCGCCGCGCGGCGCGACGACGAAGTCGAACGCCTCGCCGGTTGCCGGACGATATGCCGCCCAGTGGACGAGCTCGTCGGCGCGGTCCGGCCTGCTCGCGCGCGTGGTGTACGGCCACGCGTTCGCTTCCCCCGCGATGCAGACGACGTCGGCGAGACGTTCGCTGAGCACTCGCGGCACGCGCATGCGCCGTACGCGCGCGCGGCGCTGCGCATGTCGACTCGCCGTGCCGCGGAAACGTTCCTCGCATGCGATCTGGAAGTCGATCATCGCGCGGAACGGAGCGAGCAGCGTGGCGAACCGAGTGGCGTCGCCCTCGAGCGCGCTCAGCGCGTGTACGAGCGCTTCGATCGTGGCCACCGACGCGTCGTCGGGCTCCTTGCGGATCCGGTACTCGCTCGGCTTCGGCGGGACGAACGCATAACGCGGGAGCTGCGCGAGCACCGGATTCGTCCGCACGACCTTCTTCGTCTGCGCCCACGTCCCGTCGACGACGACGAGCGTGACTGGTCCGGGCGGAGGCGACTTCGTGATGTCGATCGATCCCTCGCCTGGATAGAGCAAGATCGGCGGCTGATCCGCATTCGACAGTGCACGCGCCAGCGCCGTCGAGCGGCTCCAGTCGACACCGATGTGCAGCTCCGAGTTCGTCAGGCAGAGGCTCGCCATGTGCGCCGTGCCGATCGCGACGTACCGCTCGCGCGGGTGCTGCAGCAGCACGAGCCGGGTACGCGTCGCGACCGGCGTGATGTGCGCGCAGTAACAGCCCTCGATCGGGCGACGGCACCGCTCGCAGACCTCTCGTCCGGTGAACAGTCGGTTCCGGCAACGGTTCTGCTCGACGGCATGACCCAACATCGGCGCGCATCATAGCGAACCGCGGCGAAAACGTTGTCGCCGAGTCGACGGAACGGCCGTGTTTCATTCCTCGGCGCCGACGGATGCTGGCGCGAGCGGCGGGACGGGCTTCTCGGGGATGAGAGAGAGGACGCTCTGCCGGCCCTTCATCCAACCTGCATCATCGTCGTACGGCGGGAGCGTGTCCGGGATGTTGCCGGGGATCTTCGGCGCCGGCGCGGGTCCGAGATGCGACTGTTCGATGATCCGCGGCTGGGCGCGTTCGAACAGCCACGGAAAGAGCATGTGGAAGAGCGTGAAGCCGAACGGCGCGCTGCCCACGAGGATCTCGCGGCGAGGGTGCTGCGCGCAGCGAACGATCGCCCGCGCGACACGATACGGCGAGTAGATGGGAGGCATCGCCTTCATCTCCTGGCCGGTGTAGTTCGCGGCGTGATCGAAGAACGGCGTGTCGACGCTCGCGGGGGCGACGATGCAAGCCTGGATCTTCGTGCCGACGAGCTCTTGGCGGAGCGCAGCGTTCATCGCGTGGATCGCATGTTTGCTCGCGCAGTAAGCCGAGGCCTTTGCGTAAGGGACCTTTCCAGCGACCGAGCCGACCGAGATGAGCGTGCCCTCGCCTTGCTTCCGGAACTGCGTGACCGCCGCCTTGGCGCCGTGGAAGAACCCCATCACGTTCGTCTCGAACAGCCCGCGTACGAGCTCCGATGGAACTTGATCGAGGTTGCCCATCATGTAGACCGCTGCGTCGTTGACCCAGACGTCGATCCGGCCGAACCGGGCGACCGCTGCGTCGCGCAGCGCAAGGACCTGGGACTCGTCACGGACGTCGGTCGGCACTGCGATCGCCTCGGCTCCGAGCTCGATGCAGCGGCGCACGACGTCGTGCAGCGGGCCGGCACCGCGCGCTGCGAGCACGAGCTTCGCGTGCCTCCGCGCGAACATGTTGGCAGCGACACGTCCGATGCCGCTCGACGCTCCAGTGAGCACCACGACCGCTCCCTCGAGCATTCTCATCGTCCCTACCTCCGCTCGCGTCCTTGGCGGACGCGCGATCGGTGCAACCGCCGAGCCGTTCGTCGACGAAGGCGATCGACGCGAGGCTGAGAAGACGTCACCAGGTCTGTCCGGGATGTTCGACCGCACGTGCGTGGCCCGTGCGACAGATGCGTGTGGCGAGCGGCTACGCTGGGAACGCAGCGCCGATCCATCGTCGGCGTCGCCGCATGCGCATACGCGCTGGCGACGACGGAATTGTGTCAAGATGGTGAACCGTGGGTCAGGACGACAGTCGCACGCTCGACGTGAGCGCGATCGAGAAGGGCTCGCAGGACGTCGCGCTCAAGGTCGTCGTCGTCGCAGGTCCGGAGGAGGGGCTCGAGCTCGCGCTCGATCGTGAGGTCGTCGTCGGCAGCGATCCGAGCTGTCAGTTGCAACTCTCCGATCGCGCCGTATCCCGCCGCCACGCGAAGCTCGTGGCCGAGGGCGGACGCGTGATCGTGCAGGACCTCGGGAGCCGCAACGGTACGTTCCTCGCGAGCGTGAAGATCAAGGAAGCGGAGCTACCCGCAGGTGCGGTGCTCACGCTCGGGCAATCGGCGGTCACCGTCCAGCCGCGCTGGCACGTCCGCGAGCTGCCTCCGTCGACGAAGCGGAGCTTCGGTGAGGTCCTCGGCGAATCGCTCGCGATGCGCGAGATCTTCGCCATCCTCGAGCGCGTCGCTCCGACGGACGTGAGTGTGCTCGTCGAAGGTGAGAGCGGCACTGGAAAAGAGCTCGTCGCGCGCTCGATCCATGCCGCATCACAGCGCGCCGCGAAGCCCTACGTCGTCTTCGACTGCAGCGCGGTGCCTGCCGATCTCGTGGAGAGCGAGCTCTTCGGCCACAAGCGCGGCGCGTTCTCCGGCGCCGTCTCCGATCGTGCCGGTGCCTTCGTCCAGGCGGACGGAGGGACGCTCTGCCTCGACGAGCTCGGCGAGCTTCCGGTCGATCTCCAGCCGAAGCTCCTCCGCGTGCTCGAGAGCGGTGAGGTGAAGGCCGTCGGCGCGGACACTACGCGAAAGGTCGACGTCCGCGTCGTCGCGTCGACGAACCGCGATCTGCACGCCGAGATGCGCCGCGGGCGGTTCCGGCAGGACCTCCTCTACCGTCTAGACGTCGTGAAGATCCGGCTCCCGCCGCTGCGGCAGCGTCCCGAGGACGTGCCGGCGCTCGTCGCGAAGCTGCTCGACGGCAAGCTCGCGAACGGCGACACGATCGGAGGCGAGAACCTGAAGAAGCTCGTCTCGTACGGATGGCCGGGCAACGTGCGCGAGCTGCGGAACACGCTCGCGCGGGCGGTCGCTCTCGCAGGCAAGCAGCCGCGTTTCGCCG
The DNA here is from genome assembly GCA_023402175.1 of Pseudomonadota bacterium. Classification (GTDB taxonomy): domain Bacteria; phylum Myxococcota_A; class Polyangia; order Polyangiales; family Polyangiaceae; genus Labilithrix. The sequence continues at coordinate 6,295 of JAEXCN010000493.1, forward strand.
ACCTCGTCTTCAACCTCGGTCCGGCGTCGTCGGCACCGGCGACGATCGGGATGGAGTATCCGGGCGTCTCGTCGCCGGTGCCTTACAAGGAAGCCAAGGATCAGCTGCTGCTCGGCTTCCACCGCGCGTACGTCGCGGCGGTGCTCGAGCGCCACAAGGGCAGCGTTCGCGAGGCCGCCGCCGCAGCCGGCCTGAGCCGGAAGCACCTCTACGAGCTGATCAAACGTGTCGAAGGGGAAGGCGCCGCGACGGGCGCGGTCGACGACGGCGACGGCGATTGAAAAGGTGCGAGGGAAGAAGCGCGACGAGGGGGGAAGGGGCCGCGCTTCTCCCCTCGCGCGAGGGGAAGCGTTCGAGCGAGCTCAGTTGCTCTTCTGGTGCGGACCGGTGATGTCGGTCGTCGTGAAGTACTTCGTCGAGCCCGTCACGATGAGGCGATACGTCGGGAACGCCGCGTTCGTACGCTTCGCGCTGACGCGCGCCGAGAGCTTCGCGCCGCGCGCGACCTTCACCTGGACGAAGTCGATGTAGTGACCGTCCACGGTGAGGCCGAACATACCGAGCGCCTGACGGCCATCGGAGTTGGACTTCGCGAGCGCGCGGCCGCTTCCGTCCGTGAGCTCGACGTCGAAGTCGGAGAGGCTGTTCTCCGGAACGACGACGACGGTGACGAACTGCTCTTCCTTCGACGCGAAGTCGTAGGTGTCGACCTCGGAAGCCGCGCGACCAATCGACCCGACGACGAGAAAGGACGTGTCGTTGTCGTTCATCGCCTTCGCGTGCGCCTCGGTGTACTTCTCGACGAGGTCGTACGAGCGCGTGGTCGAACCGTACGGGACCTCGACCGAGCGAACGACCGCGCCGGCGTGTACGTAGTCGCCGTTCGCGTTCGGCGCGTAGCCGTGCGCACCGACGGGACCGAGCGGACCGAGCGGCCCCAGCGGACCAAGCGGACCGAGCGGACCGAGGGCGGTGAAGACGCCGCCGGCCTGGAGCTGCTTCGACCAGTCGTTGATCGAGGCGAGGCTCGCATACGCGTCGCGGGAGAGCGGACCACGCGAGCCGAGCGGACCGGCCTCGCTCAGCGGACCGCCGAGCTCCGTCATGTCGTGCGACCACTCGGACCAGTCGCCGGCGGCGCTCATCCAGGTCGAGGGATTCCACGATCGATCGCCGACCGGGCCGAGGGCACCGAGGGGGCCCCACGCGCCGAGCGGACCGAGCGGGCCGAGCGCGCTCGACGGAGCGAGGTACGTCTCGGGCGCGTGGCCGGGATCCGCCGTGCGAACCGCCGGGCGAACGCCCTCGAGCGTTCCATCCATCGCCTCGACGGTGCTCGCCGTCACGTGGAAGGAGCGCGATCCGAGCTCCTGCTCCGAGCTCGCGCTGTCTTCGACGACCTCCTGGCTGCACGCGACCGAGGCGAAGGCGAGGGAGGCGACCGTGAGGACCGAAGCGAGCTTTCCGGCGAACATGCCGTGCGCTTCAGCAGCGCCCGTTCCACGCTCGAGCTCGTTGGAATTACACGGGATTGTTGGCGCGAGTCACCTCGAGGTGACTGCCGCGGGAGGTCTTCGGAAGGTCCTGGTCACCTCGAGGTGACAGGTCGCTCAGCCCGAGCCGGACAGCCGCTCCGACTCGATCTCCGAGAACGACGGCGGCTCTTGCTCTGGCAGCGTCGCCGCCGCGAGCGTCGCGCTCGACTCGTGGAGCCTCGGCAACGGCGCACGGATGCGGTGCACGGCGGACGTCGTCCTGCGACCCGGATCCTCCCCGCACGCTGCTGCGAACGAGCGGCTCAGCTCGGCGGGAGTCTCGAAACGATCCTCGGGTTTGCGCGCGCACGCCTTTGCGAACCATTCGTCGATCCCGGCGGACAGCGACGGGTTGATCGACGAGGGCACCGGCAGCGGCGCGATGCAGACGTTCTGCATGAGCTCGTTGATGGTCTTGCCGTCGAACGGAACGCGCCCCGTCAGCGCGGTGAACGCCGTCGCCGCGAGGCCCCACAAATCGAGCGCCGGGTTCGGCGGCACGAGCGCCCTCAGATGCTCGGGCGTCATGTAGCTCGGCGTACCGGAGATGAGGCCGCCCTCGGTCTTCTCCGCGTTCCGTCGCGAGCGCGCGAGGCCGAAGTCGAGGAGCTTCGCGCATCCGTACGGGCGATCCGGATCGTGGACGATGAAGATGTTCTCTGGCTTCACGTCGCGATGGATGATCCCTCGCTCGTGCGCCGCGTCGAGCGCGCGCGACATCTGGTCGACGATCGACGCCACCTCGAGCGGCGGGAGCGCCCCGACGCGATCGATCCGGTCGGCGAGCGACTCGCCGGCGAGATACTCCATCACGAGGTAGGGCGCGCCCTCGTGCGTGATTCCGTGGTCGTAGATCCGGACGATGTGCTCCGTCCGCAGCTGAGCTGCAGCGCGCGCTTCACGCTCGAAGCTGGCGTAGTCGGCCGTCTCGGCGACCTCCGGCTTCATGAACTTGATCGCGACGTCGATGCCGAGCGCGAGATGCTGGCCGAGCCAGATGCTCGCCATCCCGCCTTCCGCGATCTGCCTCTCGAGCCGGTATTTGCCTCCGAGGGTGGAGCCGCTCGGCGGAGTACGTCCGCTCGGCGGCGCATGCGCCGCGCGGCTCGTCTGGAAGGCGACCCCCTTCGCGAGCCGGAGCTGCAGCTCGCGAGGATGAAACGGCTTCGAGAGGAAGTCGTCGGCGCCGGCCTCGAGCGCTTCGATGACGTCCGCCTTCTCCTGCCTGCCGGTCAGCATCAGGACGTAGATCTCTTCGCCGTGCGGCGCGGTGCGGAGCAGTCGGCACACCTCGAGGCCGCCGAGACCGGGCATGTCCCAGTCCATCACGACGATGCGCGGCGAGTCCTCGCTCTTCAGGATCCGCCACGCCTCGATCCCGTCGCGGGCGAGCGTCACTTCGTACCCCCAGCTGCGAAGACAGCGGTCGAGCACGCTGCGGATGCCCGGATCGTCGTCTGCTGCCAGAACACGCATGGTGGGACCGTACGACGGGAACAAGTCTATCTCAACCGAGTCGCGGTTGGTTTTCGCTGTTTCCCGCTTCTTCAAGGATAACGGTCACGATCGGCGTTCGTTCAGCGTGAAGTCCGCTTCGCGCGGCTCGCTCATCCGAGAGCGCCGATCAAGCGCGACCGTTCTCGCTAGTGGTCCTTCACGCATCGCCCGCCGGCCTTGGCGTACTTCCGCATGATCGGCGCCGTCCACGGTGCATTCTCCGAGGCAAACGGGATCTCGTGGCCCTCCCACGCGCCGTTACGTCCCCACGCGACCTCGCGGTCGTCCGGATGCTGGCCGGGCGAGCCGCCGATCGTCGACGTGAGGTCGAAGATGTTCCCTGCGAGATCGGCGTGCCCGAACGGACCGTTGCCGTTCGGGAAGCGTCCCGGCGCGGAGATGTGCGCCGAGAAGTCGGGGTAGAACGTGTTCGGGTACGGATTCGAAGGGTACGCGTAGTTGTACTTCCAGTTGGCGTACGTCGGGTCGCCGGTCACGCCCTTGCTGTTGTTCGGTACGACGGCGTGCTCGCCGTACTTGCCGGACGGCTCGGGCGAGCCCGAATCGGGGCCGAAGACGTCGCCAGGGTAGAGGTAGCCGACCGGCGCGGGTGCGTTGCCCCACGGGAACTTGTGGCTCGCCGGATCGCCCGCATGCCACGCGAAACGTGTCTCGGCATAGGTCGGCAGGCGCGAGCCCGGCCAGTCCCATTCGCAGAACGCCATCAGCATGATCGCGGTCACGCAGTTGAGCGCCTTCGCATCCAGCACCTCCTGCGAATACTTGTGCGGGATGTCGTCGAGGGCGTTGGTCTGGACGTCGTCCGGCATCCGGTACGTGTGTGTACCGTTTCCCTTGATCTCGCAGCCGTAGCGAAACGGCTTGCCGTCGCGTCCGAGCTTGCCGAGGAGCGCGCTTCCGCCGAGCTGGTGCCAGACGCTCGATTGCAGCTTCGTGAAGCCGTTCGGATCGTTCGCGAGCGCCGGGTCGACGTCCCATCCGTTCGGCACGAAGTCGTCCCAGACCGGATCCCATCCGACGGGGCGGTGCTCCTTCACGAACTGTCGGACGTTCCCGTTCACCGCGTCGAGGAACACGCGGAAGCGGCCCGCGGTGACGTGGTACTTGTCCATCGAGATCGGCTTTTCCGGGACCGGCAGATCGAGCGACGTGCAGCAGCTCTCGTGTTTTGCGTCGGGCTCGTCGGGCTCACCACCGCCGCACGTGTCGCCGCCGAAGTGGGGGGTGCAGCTTGGTCGATCGATACAGCGCTTCTTGTAGCTGCAGCCGTTGCTCGCGCAGTCGGCGTTCGCGCTGCACTTCTCTCCGACCGTGCAGCGACGCGCGCCGGTGGTCGACCCGCCGCAATCGACGTCGCTCTCGTCTCCGTTCTGGATGCCGTCGTCTGGTCGCGACTTCGCGCACGTGCCGTTCACGCACGCGCCGCTCGCGCAGCTTGCCGGTCCGGAGCAGCGCTTGCCCTCGGCGCACTTCGGGGCATCTCCAGCTCCGCAGATCGGGCTCGTCGGGTCCGCTTCGGTTGCGTTCTGGTCTTCCATCGCGCACGCCGCGGCGATGAGCGCAATCACGGTTCCGACGACGACAATCCTCATCTCCAAAGCCTCCGACTCGACCACTCGACTCCGGTCGGACGCTCCTCTCAGCAAGACACGAGCGAGCGCGACGGTTGGGGCTGACCACGGTGCGAAGTCCGCGGCAGGCATCGGGATCCGCGCGCCGATGCGGCAGGCCTGCGGCGGGACGCAGATGCAGCAAGCGTGGCGACAATGCCGTTCGCCCATGCCACGCCGCAGCGCACCGAAACATCGCGCGAACGGACAGAGCGGGATCGGCTGGTATGCGCGCTGCACGGAGTGCGGCCATGTCCGATCCCCGTCGCATCCCTCGCCGCATCTTCCTCGGCGCTGCCGGCGTGGTCGCGCTCGGTGCGTGCAAGCAAAAGAGTGCTTCCGGCGCCGCTCCGAAGGACGGCACCGTGCCGCTACCGCCGCCGAACGAAGCGAGCGTCCCCCAGCGCCAGCTCGGGAAAACTGGCGTGAGCGTCTCGATGGTCGGTCTCGGCGGCTATCACCTCGGGAACGCCGCGGACGAGAACGAGGCCGCGCGCATGGTCCACACCGCCATCGATCGCGGCGTGACCTTCATGGACAACTGCTGGGACTACCACCACGGCAAGAGCGAAGAGTGGATGGGCAAGGCGCTCGCCGCCGGCGGCTATCGCCAGAAGGCCTTCCTGATGACGAAGGTCGATGGTCGCACGAAGAAGGCCGCGACCGAGCAGCTCGAACAGTCGCTCCAGCGCCTACGAACGGACGTCATCGATCTCGTGCAGCTCCACGAGATCATCCGCGACACCGATCCGAAGCGATGCTTCGCCCCCGGCGGCGCGGTAGAGGCGCTCCTCGAGGCGAAACGCGCAGGAAAGATCCGCTTCATCGGCTTCACCGGGCACAAGGACCCGAGCATCCACCTCGCGATGCTGAAGGCCGCCGACGAGCATCAGTTCCGGTTCGACACCGTGCAGATGCCGCTCAACGTGCTCGACCCGCACTATCGCAGCTTCGAGAAGATGGTGCTTCCGGTGCTCGTCGAAAAAGGCATCGGCGTGCTCGGCATGAAGCCGATGTCTGCCGGCAAGATCCTCGAGACGAAGAAGGTGAGCCCGATCGAGTGCCTCCACTATGCGATGAACCTGCCGACGTCGGTCGTGATCACCGGCTGCGAGAGCATGGGCGTCCTCGAGCAAGCGATCCATGCAGCGTTGACGTTCCAGCCGATGTCACAGGAGCAAGTCGCTGCGCTGCTCGATCGGACGCGCGAGCTCGCGAAGGACGGGAAGCTCGAACGCTTCAAGACGAGCGCCGATCACGACGGGACGACCGAGCATCCGGAGTGGATGGAGGCTGCCTCCACCTGAGGACCGCCGGCTGCACGTGACCCGCCGGATGATGCGGCCCGGAGGCACGGATCGGTAAAAAAGTACAAATTTGTGCGATTCCTGCGGTTGACCTTTCTCAGTTCTGCACTACAAGGTGCCGCACTGTAGGCATGAAAACCACCGTCGCCTCCCGCCTTTCTCTCCTCTTCACCTCAACCCTCGTCATCGCTGGCTGCTCGGTCGGAAGTGCCGACGAGAGCGGCGCGGACCAGGACGTCGACACCAACGAGGCTGCTCTCGTCTCGTGCGGCAGCGCGAAGTACAACGAGGCGCTCGCGCACTACAAGAACGCGGTCGCGTGGTCGAAGGACCGCCTCGCGCACGGCGTCTGCGGTTCGGAGAACGGTTATCTCTGGGGCATCGCCGACGAAGCGTCGCGCGCCGTGATGACGTGTGGCGCGTTCCGCGAGACGATCAAGACGAGCCCCTGGGCGCAGCCCGTGCGTACCGTCCTCGCTCCGTCGCTCACGCTGAAGAGCGTCACCGGTGAGCTCGCGGTCATCAAGGACTCGCAGTACCAGAACTGGGCCGGCGTCGATGCCTCCTTCACGAAGGGCGGCCTGAGCTTCTGGGCGCGCGCGCAAGGTGCGTACGGCTACGCGGTGAAGATCGACTTCGCGGCGAACGGCAAGGCGACGTGGGGCTTCCTCCACTTCGACGAGAAGTCGGGCGACATCACCTGGCGCACCGAGCCGGCGACCTACTCGATCGCGAAGCCTGCGGGTGAGAAGGGCAAGCGGACCGTCAGCGTCGTCCACGGCGGCACGACGGAGACCTTCACGCTCGGCGTCGAGAGCGGCTGGCAGTACAACGACGCGCCGATCTTCACGCTCGTCCCGGCGGCGGGCACGACGGCTCCGCAGCTGTTCAGCCTCGTGTCCGAGTGCGACGCCTGATCGGGGCTCACCGGTCGAGACGCTCGACGCGGCCGTCCGCGTGCTTCGCGAAGCGCCCCTCGGTGCGCGCATGCACCGGCGCATCGCTCGGCCACGGCCAACCGCCGAAGCGCGTGCGCTGATAGTCCATCATCGCCTGCTGGATCTCCGCGCGCGTGTTCATCACGAACGGGCCGTACTGGACGACCGGCTGGCCGATGGGGCGGCCCTGGAGCAGCAGGATGTCGACCGGAGCGTCGCCGGCCTCGAGCGTCACGGCGCGATCGCTTCGAATGACAATCGCGCCTCGCGAGTCGACGAGCTCACCATCGACCTTCAGCGAGGTCCCGCGGAAGAAGTAGATCGTGCGCGTGATCGCCGCGTCGTCCGTGGGCGGCAAGGTCCAGGTGGCACCCGGCTCCATCTTGATCGTCCAGATCGCGACGCCGGTATCCGGCCGTGATGCCCAGGATCGCGGCGGCGGCGCGGGAGCGCGCTCGTCGACGAGCTGACCGGCGACGACGTCGACGACGGTCTTCTTTCCGCGATTGTCCGTGAAGGTGACGTGCGGGATGTCGCGGCCCCAGAGCATCGCGAAGTGGGGCGCCACGAGCTTGTCCTCCTTCGGGAGGTTCAGCCAGATCTGAAACAGCTCGAGCGGGTTCGGCTCGTCTCGCTCGAGGAGCGGGAACATCTCGCAATGGACGATCCCTTCGCCTGCGGTGAGCCATTGGACGTCACCCGGGCCGAAACGCGCGGTCGCGCCGAGCGAGTCGGAATGGTCGATGTAGCCGCTCCGCATGATCGTGACCGTCTCGAATCCACGATGCGGGTGTTGCGGGAAGCCGGGTACGACGTCGCCGTGGTACATCCGCCAGCCGTCCTTCCCTTCGAAGTCCTGGCCGATGTTGCGCCCGCGCAGCAGCTCGCGCGGCGGCCCGAGGTCCTCGTTCCCAGCGGGATACGCGTCGTCATGATGGACGCAGAAGAGGAAAGGGTCGGCGGTCACCCACGGAAAACCGAGGGGATGCGTCTCGAGGATGCTGTCGGAACGGCTCACGGAGGGAAGTCTAGTCGTTCTCGACGACATCGTCGTCCGGCTCGCTCAGTCTCTGTCTCTCGTCCTCCGGAAGCCAGCCATGCGAACGGAGGAAGAGACGGATCTTCGCGATCCACTCGACCGAGTCGGTGTGCGCGAGGAACGCCTCCGTGAGGTGAATCGTCGATCGAGGCCCGGGCCCGTTCGTCTCGAGGAGGATGCGGGCCACGTCGATCTCGGGTCCCACTTGCGAATGGATGAACTGGACCGCAGGCACGACGTCCCGCCCGGGCTCGACCTTCCGGATGCTCTTCGTGTCGAGGCTCACGTTTCGGAGATCGGCGAGCCGCGTGCGAGCGATGACCGTGCGTGTGCCGCGCGCGGTGACGACGAGGACCCCGTCTTCGACGCGGAGGAGGAGACCGGCGACCTCGGGAGCGCGCCGCCATCGCCAGAAGCCGAGCGCTACGGCCCCGAGGATGACGCTCGCTCCGACCTCGGGCAAGCCGGCCCCGGCGGCCACGGCACCCGCAACGGTGCCCGCGATCCCGATCTGGAGCCCGGACCGTGCTGGACCGACGTGTTTCTCCTGATCGCCTGCGAGATAGACCAGCTCAGTGCACGCTCGCTCCTTCTGCGAGACCTCATCCTTGATGCGGTAGGGGCTGGTCACGCCAGGGATCTAGCGAGCCCCGAGGTGATCGCCAAGGAACCGGGCCGCGCGCGTGGCGAAATCGATCCGGTTCGCCCGGCGATCGAGCGAGTGGCCTTCGTCGGGCGCGACCATGTACTCGACCGGGACGCGCCGTGCGCGAAGGCTTGCCACGATCTGGTCCGATTCGGGGCGTGGGACGCGCGGGTCGTTCTGTCCCTGGTACACGAAGAGAGGCGCGACGATCTTCTCCCTGTCGCGCATCGGGCTGAACTCCTCGAGGAGCTTCTGGTCCTTCTCGAGGTCGCCGAACTCGTCGACGAAAGCGGAGCGAATGGACTGGTCCGTGGACTTCAGGAACGTGAAGAGGTTCGCCACGCCGACGATGTCGACACCCGCGCGCCAGATGTCCGACTGGCGCGTGAGCCCCATGAGGACGAGGTAGCCGCCGTAGCTTCCGCCGTAGATGACGAGCCGGTCGCGATCGGCCCACGGCTGCCCACGGAGCCACGTGTTGATCGTGGCGACGTCCTTCAGCGCGTCGGCGCGCTTCTCGCGGTTGTCCGCCATCTCGTACGCGCGACCGAACCCCGTCGAGCCGCGGATGTTCGGCTCGACGAACGCGAAGCCCTGCGAGGTGAAGAAGCGCGCGGGCCAGTTCCAGGCGACACGCGAGCTGCCGGCCGGCCCGCCGTGGAAATGCACGATCACGGGCAGTCGCTTGCTCGCGTCGCGCGCCCTCGGAAGGTAGTAGTGGACCGGGATCGAGAGCCCGTCGTGCGCAGGTACGGCGGTGATCGTGGTCTCGAGCGGAGCGAGCTCGGCGAGGCCCGGGCGCTTGTCGTCTCGGAGACGCTCGACGGCGCCTGTCTGCGCGTCGACGGCGAAGACGTCGGGCGGCGCGTCGGGAAGCGACTCCGTCAGCATGAAGCGCTTTCCGTCCTCCGAGAATGGACCGATGAAGCTCGCGCCGAGCGGCAGCTTCACGTCGAGGACCGGCTTGAGCGTACGCGCATCGAGGATGCGGACGTCGTTCTTGTTTCCGGCATCGACGGCGACCGCGAGGCGATCTCCTTGCGGCGATGCGAACACCATCGAGATGTACGCGGTCTTCGGACGGTCCTGCACCCAGCGCGCCTTCTCCGCGTAGCTCGTGCCGTCGAGCGCGAGGAGGGCGTTCGACTCGCCGCCCTCGTCGGTCGCGATGAAGATGCGCTTTCCGTCCGCGGACCATTCGGCCGAGCTCACGCCGGCCTTCTTGCCTTCAGGAGGGTAGACCTGCTTCTGCTTTCCGCTGGCGAGGTCGACGTCGAAGACGATCTGGTCGGTCGGGGAGACGAATCGAAGGATCAAGAAGTGCGAGCCGTCGGGAGACACGGCAGCCCCGAACGACGGACCCGCATCGGTCGCGACCACCTTCGCATCTCCGGGCTTCGCGATCGAGCCGACGAAGACCTGCGTCTCCGGCGACGTGGTCCGCCGCGCGGTGAACGCCATCATGTCGGGCTTCTTCCGCGGCAGGAACGCATCGTCGCGATGCATCGCCTCGCCCGGCGTGAGCTCGACGAGATCGCTCCCGTCCGGCTGCACGCGGTAGAGCCGGAAGTTCTCGTCCGCGCCCTTGTCGCGGCTGAACACGATGTACTTTCCGTCACGCGTGAAGTCCGCTTCACCGACGCGTTCGGGACCGCTCACGATCTTCTTCGCGGGCTCACCCGGCTTGCCGACGGGCGCGATGTAGAGCTCGTTGACCCCATCGCGATTCGAGCGAAAGAGGAAGCGCTTGCCGTCGGGCGAGAGGCGCGCGTCGATGTTGCTGAAGGCGTCGAGGATCGCACTCACCTTCGGTGCGAGTGCCTTGTCGCGAGCTTTGTCGGCGTCGCTGAGCACGGTCGCCTCCGAGCTCGCGGGCGCGTTCGCCGGCGCAGACGCGGACGGAGCGCCCGTCGCGGTCGATGCTACCGAGGGCGGCTTCGGAGCCGTCGCATCGGAGCCGCCGCAGGCAGCGGCGACGAGTGAGAGGACAACGGGCAGGACCTTCGGCGTGCGCGTGCTCACGCGCAGGTCTTATCAGACGAGCGCGTCAGGGGCTCAGGGCTTGTGAGCGAGGCGCTTCTTCGTCGCATCCGGCAGCTCGACCTCGATCCAGGTCTCGCCGACGCTCGTGACGACGATGTCGCCGAACTTCTTGTGCGTGAGCCGCTGCCCGAGCTCGAAGTGCCCATCGGCGTTGTACGGAACCGGACCCGCGGGAGCCCGCGACTCCGCGCCGTCCGTCTTTGCGGGGGGCTCGGGCGGAACAATGAACTTCTTCAAGACGTCGGCGATCGCGCGACGTTGCTCGGGTCCGCGGTGATACTCCGAGAGCAGCGCGATGCGCGCGAGGAGCTCCTCTTCGACGCTCTGGATCGCGTCGAAGATCCCTTCGGAATTCTCCGCGCCGCAGGTCCAGGCGACGTGACGAGCCGCTTGCGGGATGCGGTGGCCGTCGCCGAACGTCTCGTTCCGCGCGGCGGTGCAGTCCTTCGCTGCGCTCTTCACCGCCTTCAGCGTCTCCGCCCCGGGAGACGCGAGCCATGCCTCGGCTGTCTCGAGGGCCTTTTGCGGCCGCAGATCGTCCTTCCGGCGATCGGCCCACTCCTCGAGGACGAGCGCGCGCACCATCTCGATCGCGGCGCGAATGAGCACGTCCTGTGGAACGGTCTCGAGAGCTCCCGCCCATTCCGTGGCGGGCAGGCCTTTGACGGGATCCCCGCGGAGCGCGAGGAGGCGGTCGAACTTCGCTGTGAGAGCGGCGCGATCCACGCAACCGACGCTAGCATGGAACGAGCGTAGGGGAGCGTGGAGTCGCCGCTGTCTCGGCGAGCGAGGTTTTGCGTCGCACTTCGAGATCGTGCGTCGGCCAGCTGGGGTTCGTTGCCGGCGAAGGGATTGAGGCCATGAACGTAGGTCACGTGCGTGCGTTTCTCCCCGCGATCTGCGCATGCGCCGCGCTGAGCTCCGGGTGCTCGCACTACGAGACGCTCGGCGTCGGCGAAGCGCTGACGGTCGGTGACGGCCGTGTCTCGCCGGCGCTCGCGCTCGAAGCGGCGGCAGGGGAAGGGTCGTCGACCGATCGCGGCAGCGTGTTCATGCAGACGCGCGGCCGCGCGCTCGTCGGCGCGACGCGGCAGCAGGTCGCCGGCTTCGCGGGGCTCTCGAACCTGCGTTGGATCGGACCACGCGCGCCGCTCTGGCTCCACGTCGATGTCGGACCGGGCCTCGAGCACTACTCCGGCACGATCCTCTTCGAGGCCATCGCGCAGGCGCGCCTCGGGACCGGCTTCGTCCTCGGGCAAGTCGTCGAGCCGTATTCGCCGTGGAACCCGTGGGGAGCCGAGGCGCAACCGTGGCTGAGACAGCCCTGGCCTCCGGAGCAGCTACCGGCCACGACGCGGGTCGTCCGCCGGCGCGTGCTGCTCACGCTCGGTCTCGCGGGCGACATCGACGCGCGCTTCACGCGCGCTCCGCTCTACGTCGCGTCGCTCCTCATCGGAGTCGCTCACGTCGAGGAGATCCGGCCGTCGCCGTGACGGGCGGCGGTCGCGCTCACGGATCGAAATCAAGTCGACGTTCGTTTGCCGACCGAATCGTAGATGAGAGCTCAGCGCACGACCGCAGGGACGTGCACGTCGGTGATGGGGCGAAGTCCCGCGCCGCCTGGATAGGCGTAGCTCGACGCACGCCCCAGTCCCCAGACCGTCATCGAGAACGGGCCGTCGCTCCGAATACGATTCACCCCGTCGGTGCATGTGCCTGCCGGATAGGGCACCGGCTTGCCGAAACGACTGAGCTCTGCGTACGTCCATTCGTAGTCTGCGTTGATGGGCTGCCAATCAGTCAGCACTCCGGCGCACTCGAGCGTGACGTCGCGGAACTCCCCGTTCGTCTTTCGGCGTGTGACGAAGACCCCACTCAGGGCGTACGTGAAGTCGGAGAAGAACACGTACGAGTCGAGCCACTGATCCGTCGGAATCGTCAGCGCCGTCTCTGGATCGCCGAGACCTGAGGAGGACAGCTCAACCCCCGACATGACACTCGCCACGTAGAACGGGTGACCAGAGTCTTGGCTACGGACGACGAACGGCCGGTCCGTGGCGAATCGAACGAGCTGACCCGATTGGAGCTCATCGGGCGCACCTTCCGGGGTCCACGGTTCGTAGACGAGCTTCGTGCCGTTCACGGCGCCGACCATACGGATGATCCCCAAGTCTTGGGCGCCGCCCTTTTTCTGAGAGAGCCAGCTCGCTCGATTCGGCGCGGGCAACACTGCATACTCACGACCCCACGATGAAAGCGGCGGGATCTGCTCATTATCGATGTCGCACGCTGCCGTATTGTAGGGAATGTTAACGCACGTCGCGCCGCCGAAGAGCCCGACCGGTTTATTCGTCTCGATCACCGAGCCTACGAGCTCTCTCTCTTGTGTGATTTGCATCACCTCGCCGCGCCGCAGCGTGTGGCGTACGACCTCGTTTTGTCGACTCGATTGGATACCGTTGCCACCGATGAGATCCACGCGCGGAAGGAGGTCGATCGACGTATCGTCTTCCGCCGCCACGATCTGCAGGGTTGGCTTGCCGACCTGGCCGATTCCCGGCCCCGTGCGCGCGGGCAGAACGAAAGTGTCGCTCTTGCCTCCCCACGCACTTACGGCGATGTAATTGTTTCGAAACGATGTCGTCGGAAAGAGCAAGCTGGCGCTCGGCAGGAAGCCATTGGCGCCGCCATAGGGATAAATCGAGTACATCGAAACCGGTACATCCGCACGCGCGAATACGGCATGACCGATGCCGGTCCTGGCGACCGTGTCCTCCCGCTCGAGGACGGTTCTCACCCCGTCGGGACACGCGATCCAATCGCGGTCGTCTCTTCTCTCGTTCGACAGAAAGACGACTGCTGCCTCTCCGGCGGGGATGGGCCCGTCGAGCTTCCGGTGCTTCACGACGCCGTCCTCCACCGAGGGCACCCAGACAGCGCCGTCGAGAGACAGCTCTTCGCCCTTGAACTCGACATGGATCGTGGCGGGTGATGTCCAATTATTGGCGACGAAGAAGGCGGCGCAATCGCCGCGGTACGACAGACCTCCATTCTGCGCAGGAATCGCAAACGAGCAGCCCACCGACCCTTCGTTCACGGCTGCGGCATCGCACGGGGCGATGCACTCGCCCTTCCCACATGCTGTATCCGCTCCACACTCTTTGACGAGGTTGCCGTAGCAATCCCGTACGGAGCGAAGGTCCCGCGAGCAGACGAGCCCGGAGCAGCCGGCGTCGACGCTGTCGAGGCCGGCGTCGGGGCTACCGAGATCTCCCGGCTTGTTCTCGAATTGGCCTCGATCGGACGAGCAACCTGCCCAGCCGGCCGCGGCAAGGAGAAGGAGATGGATGAAGGGCCTGCGCATGAATACGACCTTCCTCGATCGAAACACGACTACTTGAAGATGACGGGGCCGGGCTCTGGATGGAGCTCCGCGTCGCGGCTCCCGCGTCCGAGTTGGCCGAAGAGGTTATCGCCCCAGCACGAGAGAGAGCCGCCGCGAAGGAGGGCGCAGATGGAGGCATCCATGACCGCAAGCGCCACGGCCTGCTCGTTCAGCCCGCCGATCCGGGTGGGCATGGCCTGATCGACGCCGATGGATGGCCCGATCTGTCCACTGGAGTTCGATCCCCAACAGTAGACGTCGCCGTCAGCAGCGAGGATGCAGGTGTCATGGCCTCCGGCTGCGACGGCGACCGGATAGACGTTCGGAGGAAGAACGACGCGGGCCGGCAACGACTCGTCGGCCTTCCTCCCGGTACCGAGCTGCCCGCGCTCGTTCTCGCCCCAGCAATGGACCCGTCCGCGGCTGAGAGCACACGCGTGCGCGGCACCGGTCACGACGGTCGATACGTCCGAGATGGCAATCGCCCTGGGCGTGGCATCTCGCACCACCGAGGACGTGCGTCCAAGCTGCTCCGACGTGGACCCTCCCCACGACAGCAGCGATCCGTCGTCGGCGATGACGAAGCCAGTCTTGGAGGTGCCCGCACAGGAGCGCACGGCTCTCGAGACACGATCGGCCCGCGCCGCCTCGGTCGGAGAGCCTGCATCCGGGATCGACATGTCTCGCGCGAGCTGAAGTGTGTCGTTTGCACCCCATGACCACAGGCGATCGTCCGTACCGATCGCCTGTGTAAACGTATTCGCGAGCGTCACCGACTTCGCTTTGAGACCAGGGATCGGAGCAGGATCCGAATTCGGCGCCTGCGAGCCGCCGGCTCCGCGACCGAGCTGGCCCCAGGCATCGGAGCCGAAGCACGTGACGTCACCGGCAGCAGAGACGACGCATGTCGTACCGGCAACTCCTTGGCCTGCCGCCGCTGCGCTCCTTGCGTTGGAGACGCCGAGCACGGCTCGGGGCGTTCCCTCGTATGCCGTGGGCGCGCTGGCGTCGCCATGCCCGGCCCCGAGCTGCCCTGACGCATTGGAGCCCCAGCATCGAACAGAACCGTCCTGAAGCACCGCGCACGCGTGGCCCCCGCCGCGCGCCGCAACCTGCGTCACGCAGGGATCGCTGGAGCACATCACGGCGAAGTCATAGGGCGGCGGTGGCTCGAGCTCTGCTGCATCGCGGCCCGCGTCCTCGGCTGGCTCGTTCGGAATGCCACCCTCGGACGGAATCGCTCCGGCATCGGCGTTCGCAGGAGCTGGCCGCAAGTCTTCCGATGACGAGCACGCCATCAGCACGAGCAGGACGCCGAGGGGCGCCGGCGCGTAAAGCCCGCCGGACGTGAATCGCGAGCTCATGGCGTAGCTCCCTTCAGCGCGAAGCCGTCGCCGACAATCCAGGCATCGGTCGCGTGGCTATGCGCCCCGAAGATGTTGGCCGGAGGAAGTTTCCCCATCGAAAGCGACTCGATGGCGAGCGCGCTTCCGTCCCAACGAGCGACTTGCCCAAATTTCAATGGCAACCGAATGTCGGCCGAATTGAAGACCAACATCGGAAACTTCGACGCCATGACTTGCGGTGGCGGATCGTATGGCGCAGTCCTGTTGAGCCAACCAGGGTCGTATGGTTGCTGGATGACAGCCATGTTGCTGCTTCCGAGCGAGCAGTATGAAAAATTGAAGAATTCGGTCACGACGGACCCGAAGATCGAACGTCGGTGCTCGTACCCAGCTACGAAGAGCCTTTGCGACTCGTCCGCCGAGTCGGTAACAGCTCCCGAGAGGGGCACGAAACCCGTCTTCGTCGTCAGCGACGTATTGAATATCGAGATCTTCGAGGTCGAGAGCTCGAAGACGTAGGGCTGATCGGGCATAATCCCCGACCCCGGGAGCGTTCCGGCCACGTGGCCGGCCGCGTAAGTTCCGAATCCCGGACGACCGAAGACGGTCGTGACTCGAAGTCCAGGGACGTCGATCGGGTAGTCCGTTACCGAAGATCCGTCGAAATGGTCTACGGCACTACCGTCTCTCGTGAACCATACGTCGTCGTCGCCCGTGCCGTAGATCGCTCGAATTGGCGACAAGTGCCCCGCTTCGACGCGAGACCAATCTCCGGCAGCCGTTCGATGGAAGAGGAGTCCACCCTCACCGCCGACCCAGACACTCGTCGGAGTCGCCCAAACGGCGTAAAGCTCGTGATTCACCCGATGCACGATGGTCCACTGCGCTCCGTCGTAGTGCAGGACGAATCCTTCGACCGTTACGCTCCAGACGTCGTTCGAGCCGACTACCCAGACGCTGCGCAGTGATAGCGGGACTCCGAAGTCGGATCGCGGCAGTCTCGTTTCGCAGAACCCCGCGTCGCCGCACTCGAGCGGTCGCGCGGCGTCCAAGTCGACGTCTGGGCTCGCGTCATCGGGCGATCCGGCGTCGGCGACAGGAGCTCCGGAATCCCCTTCCGAGCCCCCTGCGCCCGGTTTGGGCTCGAGCGCGTCGCCGCTCGCCGAACACGCTGCGAGCGCCACGAGCAGCCCGGCGACCACATGCGTCCTGTAGCTCATGGAAGCGCTCCCCAGTGAAACATCTCGCGCTCGCCGCCGATCCAGACGTCGTCGGCTGCCGATCCCCAAATCGCTTTGAGGTTGCCGCGGTATGCGCCGACGCTAAGGGGTGACCAGCTGTTTCCGTCGAAGTGGAGCACGGTCCCGTCGTCGCCGGCTGTCCAGATGTCCTTCGGTGAGATTCCGAAGATGGCATTGAGCGTCGCCTTCGTACCCGTTTCCTCCGTGTGCCACTCGGCTCCGTCGAAATGGAGGACCGTTCCGTTACGCCCCGCAGCCCAGAGCTGTTCGTCGGAGCCCCAAGCTGCGAGCAAATCGGCCTGAGATCCCATGGGGACCATGACTCCGCGTCCCAGAGACGGGGCACCTCCGTCACCACCGTCCGCGGTAACCGATATCGGAAGACGGGCAACCGTCCCTCGATCGCCCACGATCCAGAGTGATTTGTCCGGCACCATGAAGCTTGCCCGAATCCACAAGCGCGCCTCTTCGTTGGATGAAGGGAGGAACGGCCCGGGCACATCGGTGAGCGCCCCCGTGTCGAAATCGAATTTGACCACTGGCCTCACCAGTCCCTGCGGGGCGAACACCGGCGTATCCAGACTCAGATAGGCGTCTCCATTCGCAAGAACGGCAATACTGCTCAGGCCGCATCCCATACGGTGGACCTTCCCGCGGGTACGTACGCTGCTCGGATCGAGCGTCCGTCGCAAGACGCGCATGCCCGCGATGGCCCACGTCTCGTCCGACGTGAGGAAGATGCTCGAGAAGGCTTCATCGACGCCCGAATCGAGCGCGGTCCATTCCTGGCCGTTCCAGTGCATCAAGAGGCCGCCGGTGCCGCTCGCCCAAACGTCGTTCTTCGAGCGGCCGTTCATTGCGGTCACCGCGCCCCGCGCGAGCGGGGTGGGCGTGCTGCAGAGATTTCCGACGGCGCAGGGGACAGCTTCGGTGCCCGATTCGGGGGCTCCAGCATCGCTCGAAGCTTCATCACCCGCTTCGATCGAGGGGACGATGACGCGGCTATCGGCATCGGGGGCGCCGGTCTCGTCCGACGCCGCGCACGCGGCGAACACCATCATGGACGAAGGGACCACGATGCATGACGCGAGGGCGACGGCGCGAGTGAAACACGGGGCACGAGAGCGCGTGAAGCTCATTTTGTCGGCCCTTCCGGAGCGCCCGCGTCGCAAGGCGTCACCTGACATTTGCCCTGGGAGCAAACCTGATTGGGCAAACACGCATGGCCACATGCGCCACAGTTGCGATTGTCGATTCGCGTGTTGATCTCGCAGCCGTCGGCCAGGAGCTCGTTGCAATCGGCATATCCGTCTTCGCAATTGCCGCCGCACGTGCCCATTGCGCATGTCGCTTCGAAGTGCGGAGTGTAGAGGCCCGGGCATGCGTGGTAGCAGCCCCCGCAGCTCGACGGATCGTCATTGAGGTTTCTGCACTGGGGGGCGAACAGGCCGCAATAGGTCTCGCCTGGGTCACAGAGGCATGCCCACTCGCTGGTGAACTCGAGGATTCCGCAAACCTTGCCTGCCGGACACGCGTCGTTACAGCTTCTGCAGTGTTCGTTGGTGTGGATCGTCGTCTCACAGCCGTCCTTCGGGTCGCCATTGCAATCGACCTTATTGGGCTGGGAGCACTTCGGCATTCCGCATGCCCCGCCCGCGCATCCATAGTACATGTCGTCCGGAACCCCTGGCAGGTTGGGACCGGTAGGGTCGCACGCGGTCCCGCAGGTTCCACAGTTGTAGTCGTCATTCGCCAGATCGACGCATCCGCCGCTGCACATGTCGGGTAGACCGTAATATGCGCATCCGACACACGTGCCACTCTGGCAAGCCTGTCCCGCTGGGCACTTGTGCCCGCAGGCGCCGCAGTTGTCCTCCAATTCCAGCGAAGTCTCGCAGCCGTTGCTCCGATCGCCGTCGCAATCCCCCTGTCCGGCGAAAAACTCGCAACTGAACTGGCATTGGCCGTCGACACATGTCCACTGGCTGAACGTCGTAGCGTCGTGGCCCCCGCAACGGATCCCGCAGCCGCCGCAGTTGTCGTCGTCGGTCAAAAGGTTGGTGCTGCAAGGAAACTCGGACGACGGGCAAGTCGCCCACGGGAGCGTGCACGTCGTGACGGGGCACATGGGCACGGACTCGGGCAGCGAGGCCTCGACGTTCTGGGTCGGGCCGCCGTCCTCAGGGACGAATTCGGATGGCTTCTGATCCCCTTCCAGGAACACGTTCTGTCGCTCCGCGCACGAGACGCCGACGAGCAGAGCGAGACCGCCGCTGAACGCAAGGAGACGAGCGCGCATGGGCATCTGGATGTGACGGAGGCTCATGGCGAGGTTTCTCCGAGAAGCTGAGCGATCCGCGCGCGGTAGATGGAGTCGGGATGTCGAGTGACGAACTCACGCCCGAGGCGGCGCACGTCTTCACTACGGCCGAGGGCATACAGCACCTCGACACGGAGAACGGTGGCTTCGTCGCCGACCCGCGGATGGGGAAAACGACGGTCGAAGTCGTCGAGGAGCTTCATCGCGGAAGCCGGATCGTGATCGCGGAGCTTCTTGCGAGCGCTCTCCAGCGCGGCGAGCTCCACGGCGAGATCGTCCGTCTCGGCGCCGGGGGTGGCGACCGCCTTCTTCGATGCGGGAAGGGCAGACGGGAGCTCCCACACCGACGTCCCGAGCGAAGGCACCACCGCGGTCTCGTCCGAAGGCGCCGAAGGGACCTCGACGACTGCGGAGGCCGAAGACGCCGCGGAAGCCGAAGGCAACTCGGCAGCGGAACGCGCGTCGCCCGTCTTCGAGGCCGACAGCGCGAACCCTCCCGCTCCGAGCACCGCGAGCGCTCCGAGGCCGAGCGCACTGACGCCGACCCACGAGCGGAGGAGGCGCACGCCGGACACCGGACCTTCGCTGCCGCCACCACCGGGGCCCCCGGCGAGGACACCTTCGCAGATCCGCGCCCGCCGTTCGGCTTCGTCCGGAGC
>JAEXCN010000062.1 GCA_023402175.1 Pseudomonadota bacterium
CGCCTCGGCCGGCGGGCTCGTCGCCTCGGCCGGCGGGCGCGTCCCCTCGGCTGGCGGGGGCGTGCCCTCGGCCGCCGGCCGCTCCTCCGCCGAAGCGAGCTGCTCGAACCGCGCGTCGAGCCGTACCGTCAGCCGGAGCTGCTCCGCCGTGACCTCCACCGACGAGTCAGCAACCGTGAGCGCGAACGCGCGAATGGGAACGACCCTCGTCGAGAAGGCCCAACGGTGGGAGAGGGCGCGTGCGAGGTCCCACGCGAGCTTTTTGCCGTGCTGCGCGAGACCCTTTTTGAGCCCCTCGACGACCCTGTCGTCGACGAACCCGGGAACGCGCTTCAGGTCGACGTTCTCGAGCACGGGCTCGAACGCGAGGACCTGCGAGCCTCCGCGCGTGGCGATCCGCGGTGCGACCAGGACCTGCCAAGACTGAAGCGTAATCGGAATGCCAACCCCGCCGACGTCCCACGAGATCCGCGCGGCGCCGCGGATCCGGAGCCCTCGCTCCGGTACGAGCTCGATCGCGTGCGGGCGCATCACGGTCATGGACCGGCCCCGCTGCGCGTCGATTACCACCTGCAGCGGCGTGATCGACTCGACGAGCAGCGCGAGCTCGTCCCTGGTCACTACGGCGGAGAGCAACATCGTATCGAGCTTGGCCTCCAGCCCGGTCAGACCGCGGGAACGCGACGGCGGAAGACGACGACATGCCCGGGTGGCGGTTGTGGCGAGCTGCGAGGTCCGTGCCTGCGACGAGCCGCCGTGAGTCTCGCGGTGTGGCGCGGCGCCCTAACCCATGGAGGAGCCCCATGTGGGGCGGACCGCGACGGAACCCACGCAGGTCGTCACCGCTTCAACGACACGCTCGCGCCCTCGAGCGCACCCTTCTGCGCGCTCACCTTGAGGGATCCGGTGGAACCTACGACGAGGTTGAGCTGCAGGCGGACGAGGTCGATGTCGGCCACCGAGATCACGATGTCGCCCGCGACGACCGCGCCCTTGCCGAGCACGCGGTCGAGCGCCTCGACGAGCGAGACCTTCCGGTGGTCGTCACGCAGCAAGGGACCGCTCACCTCATGCTCCTTCCGCGTAAAGCGCCGCGCCGAGCTCGGTGAGGCGCTCGAGCCCTCGCGGCTCGTCCTGCCTGCCCACCGCGATCTGCCGCATGTTGGGCAGCATCTCGCAGAGCCTCTCTCGCACGTGTTCTTCCTCGCGGCGCCTGGCGCTGCACGAGGCACACGCGCTCGCCGGAGTGACCATGTTGACGAACAGGAGCGGCGCATCGACCCCGAGCCTGCGGCAACTCGCTAGAAGGTCTTCAGTCTCGGCCAGGGCCATCGCGGTGGGTATGGTGACCACGTAGAGAGCGGCCGAGGCGGGGTCGGCGAGCAGCCGGCGGAAGCGGCGCAGCTCCTTCGAGATCGCGACGAGGCGGTCGGCCACGCGCGGTATCCCGAGCACGGACCTGTATTTCAAGAAGATTTCAAAGAACGCCTTCAGCCAGCGATCAACGAGCTCGGGCATCTCGAGCAGGCGGACCAGGTGGCCGGTCGGCGCCGTATCGAAAATGAAGAGATCGACCTCCTGCTCGGACATGACGGCCATGGCGCGGGTCAATGCCATGATCTCGTCGAGCCCGGGAGGAGACAGGTCGAGCAGGCGTTCCATCACCTGGCGGTCGAACACGAGGTCGAGGCTCCGCAGCGCCGACGAGAGGAACTCGTCCAGCTCGGTGGCGTACTGGCGTTTGAGCGCCTCGAGCTCGGCTTCCGCATCGATCTCGAACGCCGTGAGGCCCGGCACCACCGCCTTCGGCTCGGCGCCGACGCACGCATCGAGGCAGTCGCCGATGGAGTGCGCGGGGTCGGTCGAGGCGAGCAGCGTTCTCTGCTGCGGTCGGGCGCGCGCGAGGTGGAGCGCTGTCGCGCAGGCGAATGTCGTCTTGCCGACGCCTCCCTTCCCGGCGAAGAACAGCATCCGGAGCCCTGGGGGCGGGAGCGGCGCTCTCCCCTCGACGTGCGGCCGGGCGGGAGCTGCGATGCCCGATGGCGGCGGGGACTCTGCCTCGAGGTCCAGGACCCGCGCCCCATCCCAGAACGTCCCGAGGCCGTGGGCCCCGCGCACCTCCTCCGGGTACCATGGCACACCCCAGAACGACCGGCTCGCGAGGCGGGCTGGGAGCCGCGCTAGCGCCCTCCGCTGCTCGGCGGCCATCGCGTCACACACGGGGCACCCGCTCCGCGAGGCGAGCCTGTTGACCACGACCTCGCCGGACGCGATGCCGAGCCGATCGAGCTCGTCGAGGAGCCTCTCGGACTCGCGGACGCTCAGCGCTTCAGCGAGCAACGTGAGCACGAATCGGCACCGCACGCGGTCCGTGAGGAGTCCGTTGGTCGAGGACACGGTGCCGCGAAGCTCGTCGATGAAGCGGTCGAGGTCGTCGGGCTGGTAGGCGCCGCGGAAGACCTGGCTCATGTAGCGGTGCTTCGCGAGGAGGCTGTCGAGCGCGTCGATCCAGCGGGTCAGGAGCTCGGGCATGGCCACGAGGCGCAGCGTGTGCCCGGTCGGCGCCGTATCGACCACGATCCGGTCCTCCGGGCTCGTCTCGATGCGTCTGGCGAGCTCGAAGAACGCGAATAGCTCATCCATCCCCGGCAGCGACAGGTCGAGGAGGCTGCGGATGTCTTCCTCGTCGAGGAACGTGCCTCTGGACGCTAGCTCGCGGAGCTTCGGGCCGTGGGCGCGGCGGAACGCTTCCATGTGCTCCTCTGCATCGAGCTCCACGACTTCGAGGTTCGGAGGCGAGGGGAGCCCGCCGAGGCTGTCCACGAGCGAGTGAGCGGGGTCGGTGGAGACGAGAACCAGCTTCCGATTCGCGTCGAGATGCGCGAGCCGCAGCGCGGTCGCCACCGCGCACGTCGTCTTCCCGACACCGCCCTTGCCTCCGAAGAGGATGAGCCGGAGCTCCGAAGCGTGGAGGAAGTCCGGGCCAGAGCGGATGACGCCGTCGGCGTGTCCGTGGAGGACCACTCCGCTCATTTGATTTGGGCTCCGCCGCTGCGCTCCTCTTCGGTCTCGGCCTCACCGCCCGGCTCGCCCTCCTCGCGCTCTTCACCCGGACCGCCCTCGAGCAGCTTGTTCAAGCGATCTAGCTCGTCGAGCAAGTCGTGCTCACGAGCGTCGAAGTCCTGCTCCGTAATCCGTCCGGTGTCGAGCAGCATATACAGCTCGCTCAGGTCCCCGGTGATGCGCTCGCGGCGGCTCTCGAGCTCGGCCTTGGTGGTCTCCTCGATCTTCTTGAAGACCCAAAGCAGCCCCTTGAAGGGAGCGGCGATGATGTCATCCAAGATCAGCATCCGGCACCTTGATGTGAAGGAGCGCGAAATCGAACGGTGGGAATGGACCGGCGTATTCGAGCGCGAAGTGATCGTCGAAGCCCTTGCCTGCCTCTTGGACCATCGACTCGAGCCCGCCGACGGAGCTCTTGTCGACCAGACACGCGAGGCGCGCCAGCTCATTGTCCTTGCGGCAAGGTAGGTGCTTTACGTCACGGACGTGACCGGCGAGCGCCTCTTCGATCTGGCGTCCGTAGGCTTCGCGCATATCGGTCAGGGCGGTCTCGACGGCCTTCCCGAAATCGATCTTGTCCTCGCGCGTCGCGGTGCTCTCGGGCCCGAACAGCTGGTCGCGTTGCTGCACCAGCTCGGGGTGCTGGGCGAGCAGATGCTCGAACATGCTGGGGCTCTCGGCCGTGTACGTGAGACGGACGGTCACCTCGGTCTCGCCGCGAACGTGCTGAATCTGGTCGATCAGTTCCTGGTGGTGGGTCGCGAGTAGCTTCTTTACGCCCTCGACGCCGTCGGCGACGGTGCCGAACGAGAACGGCAAGACCGCGGGGCTCGTGTCGAGCAAGCGGCTCAGCACCGCCTGGTGCGCCGCCAGGTTCTTGCGTTCGGGCCGAAGCTCCTTCTGGACCGGCAGGTCGCTGACCACCACCTTGAGGCTGTTCTCGTCGATGGTGTAGACGTGATGCTTTTCGATGCCGTCGCCGAGGTCCACGGCAGGGGCCTCTGGGACGATGGCATAGAGGTAGACACCGGTGGCGGGCTCCTCCGACTCTGGTCGTGCGCCTTCGGATTGAATGTTGCTCATTGGTGGCGACCTTTCTCATGCGGGACTCGGCATGGCCGCGGTCGCGGTCTGAGCCACGGCATCGGCGTACCTGAGGTACGTGTCGACGGACGCGATGACGACGCGCGCCTGGACGCCGACAATTTCGATCCCCACCAGCGAGACCTTCACCCAGGCATCGATGACGATGCCTTTGTCCAGAATGAGGTCGACGACCTCCGCGAGGCCTCCGCCGGATGGACCGCCCTGTCTCTGCACTTGTGCCACAGTGACCTCCCTGCTGCCCGCGGGGGTTGCGTGCGGTTATTTGGGCTCGCGTACCAACATGGGGATAGCCAACTTGCCGCGCAAGGGGGGCGGCACAAGCTGTGCAAAGCGGCCGGACGTTACGCAGATGATGTCCGCACGCGAGTTGGACGAGCTCCTCTCGTCGGCGCTGCGGAGCCTCGACGGGTGACGACCTGCATGGGGCCGGGTTTGCTGCCTCGAGCCGTCGCATTGGTCTTGTAGTTGCAGCCAAAACTCCAATGCAATGAGCCAGGTTGAAAGCGACCACGGGCGAAGCGCACACGACGCTGTCCCGAAGGTCCGGATCGAGAACATCGAGGTGCGAAAGGAGCGTGCCCCGCCGGACGACGCCGCGAGCGCGCCCGGGCTCGACGCGCAGCACGCCGCTGACGGCCTAGCGCGTCTGCTGCTGACGCTCATGAAGGCGCTCCACGAGCTGCTCGAGCGGCAGGCGATCCGCCGGATGGAGGAAGGGGAGCTGACGGACCTGCAGGTGGAGAGACTCGGCACCGCGCTCATGCGCCAAGCGGAGGAGATCGAACGGCTCCGCAAGGAGTTCGGCCTCACGGACGAGGACCTCAATCTGGATCTCGGGCCCCTCGGCCAGCTCCGCTGAGCAGGAAAGGACCTTGCGATATGGCCGTCCAGCAGCAGGCTCTCGCACGAACGGACTCGGTCTCACTCGCGGACGTCCTCGAGCGTGTGCTCGACAAGGGGATCGTGATCGCTGGCGACATCAAGCTCTTCATCGGCCAGGTGGAGCTCTTGAGCCTGCAGATCCGGCTGGTCGTCTGTTCGATCGACAAGGCCAAGGAGATGGGAATGGATTGGTGGACGGGTCACCCCGCCTTCGGTCCCTACAAAGAGCCGCAGCCTGGCGCGCCGGAGAAGCCGCCACCGAAAGAGAGGGCCTGAGCGCCCAGCGCGGAGGAGCCATGGTGAAGGACAAGGACGTCGACGAAGCGACTGGGCCGAAGAAGGGCTTGGGCGGTGTGATGGTTGGTCTCGCCAACTTGTTGGAGAAGCTCAATCAAGTGGCCGAGCAAGGAGGCGAGATAGCCCGGACCTTCGAGATCGAGCGCGGCAACGCGGCGCGCGGAGACAAGCCGCTGAAGGGTGTCGTCGGGTTCACCATCCGCACCATGGGCGAAGGCGACGAATCGGTGAAAGTCGAGCCATTCGGCAATGTCCGGCGCAACGAGGCTACGGGCGAGTCCGTCGTCGACGAGGTGCGCGAGCCCCTGGTCGACGTTTTCGACGAGGACCAGCGCCTATTGATCGTCGCCGAGATGCCCGGCGTCGAGTCGAACGACGTCCGGCTGGATCTCGAGGAGGGGACGCTCACGATCTCGGCGGAGCGTGGCGAGCTACGCTATCGAAAGAAGCTTGCCGTTCCGCCGGGCCTGTCGCGCGACAAGCTGACGCTCGCCGTCAAGAACGGGATCGTGCAGATCGAGGCGCCGAGGGCCGCGGGCGGAGGGAAGGCGGGGCCATGACGGATGAGCCGGTCCGACTCCGCGTCACCGAGGCGCTGTCCAAGGACATGGGCCATGGATTCGCGCGCGTCGGCCCGGAAGACCTGGCAAGGCTGGGGCTCGGGGTCGGCGACACCATCGAGGTCGAGGGCAAGCGGACCACGATGTGCCGGGTCATGCTGGCGTACGGGGACGTGCGCGGGCAGTCCCGCGTGCAGCTCGACGGGATCAGCCGGGACAACGCGCGCGTAGGCCTCGACGACTACGTGACGCTGCGGAGGCGACGGTGCGCGCACGCGGAGCAGATCACGCTCACGCCCATCAACTTCCGGCCGTCTGGGCGGGACATCCGGTACGTGGCGGCCCTCCTCGACGGGCTGCCACTCGTCGAGGGCGACCGGGTACGAGTGGCTCTCTTCGGGAGCCGCACGGCGCTCTTCAAGGTGAAGAAGACCAGCCCGGCGGAGCCAGTGATCGTGCACGCCTCGACGTTCCTCAACATCGGCGAGCCGGAGGAGGAGCAGGAGACGCGCGCGCTCTCGTACGAGGACATCGGCGGATTGAAGCCTCAGCTCCAGCGCATCCGCGAGATGATCGAGCTCCCGCTGCGCTTTCCGGAGGTCTTCGATCGGCTGGGCATCGAGGCGCCGAAGGGCGTGCTCCTTCACGGCCCGCCCGGGACTGGCAAGACGCTCATCGCCCGCACGATCGCGCACGAAACGGACGCCCGATTCTTCAGCATCAGCGGGCCAGAGGTGATTCACAAGTTCTACGGCGAGAGCGAGGCGCACCTCCGAAAAGTCTTCGACGAGGCCAGCAAGAAGGCCCCGAGCATCATCTTCCTCGACGAGATCGATTCCATCGCCCCCCCCCGCGAGCGCGTCGTCGGAGACGTCGAGAAGCGGGTCGTGGCGCAGCTCCTCGGGCTCATGGATGGGTTGAAGCGGCGCGAGAACGTAATTGTCATCGCCGCTACGAACATCCCCAACGCCCTCGATCCTGCCCTCCGCCGTCCGGGGAGGTTCGACCGCGAGATCGCGATACCGATCCCCGACGTCAATGGTCGCCTCCAGATCCTGGAGATTCACAGCCGCGGGATGCCGCTCGGCCCTGGCGTGGATCTCCCGAAGCTCGCGGAGATCACGCACGGCTTCGTCGGCGCCGATCTGGAGGCTCTCTGCCGGGAGGCGGCGATGCGCTGCCTGCGCCGCTTCCTCCCCGACCTGGACTTCACAAAGCGCAGCGTCCCGCTCGAGCTGCTCTCCCGTCTCGTGGTCCGTCCGGACGATTTCTTGGGTGCCCTGGGGGACGTCGAGCCATCGGCGATCCGCGAGGTGTTCGTCGAAGTCCCGTCGGTCCGATGGGACGACATCGGAGGGCTCGAGCAGATCAAGCACCGGCTCATCGAAGCCGTGGAGTGGCCGCTCACGCACACCGACCTCTTCGAGAAGGCGGGCGTCAGGCCGCCCAAGGGCATCCTGCTCACCGGCCCGCCGGGCTGCGGCAAGACGCTGCTGGCCAAGGCGATCGCGACGGAGAGCGGGGTCAACTTCATCTCGGTCAAGGGGGCGGAGCTCCTGTCGAAGTACGTGGGGGAGTCCGAGCGCGCGGTGCGCGACGTCTTTCACAAGGCCCGCCAGGCGGCGCCGTGCATCGCGTTCTTCGACGAGATCGACGCGCTGCTTCCGGAGAGGAGCGCCGGCGGGGGTGAGTCGCACGTCGGCGAGCGCGTCATAAGCCAGTTCCTCACGGAGATGGACGGGATCGAGGAGCTCCATGGTGTGCTGGTGCTCGGCGCGAGCAACCGGCCGGACATCATCGACCCCGCCGTTCTGCGCCCGGGGCGCTTCGACGCGATGGTCGAGATTCCAAGGCCCAGCCCAGAGGACCGCCTTCGGATTTACTCGGTTCATCTCCGCGGAAAGCCCCTCGCGCCCGACGTCGACGCGCAGGAGCTCGTGCGGGTCCTCGCGGCCGGGTCCGAGGGGATGAGCGGCGCCGAGATTGCACTCGTGTGCGAGCGAGCGGCGCTCGCCGCGGTACGGCGCGTGATCGAGGAACAGGAGGGCGAGATCGCGATCCGCCTCGAGGAGTTCGAGCGCTCGCTTGCCGAGGTCGCCGCGAGGGCGAAACCATTCAAGAGCAGAAAGGAGGTCGGTCCTGCAGCCGCCTGAGAGCCAGCCGCGCACGGGCGTCTACCTGTTCTGCTTCGCGGGACCTGCCGCGCTGGGCGCGTCGCTCGAAGGGACCGGGATTGACGGCCGGAGTCCGCTCGAGATGCGCCAGATGGGCGACGTGGTCGCGGTGGTGAGCGAGACCAGCCTCGAAGACTTCACGGGTCCCGAGGCCGAGGCGCGCATGAGAAGCGTCGAGTGGTTGGGTCCCCGCGCCCTCCTTCACGAGCAAGTCATCGAGCGGGTCGCGGCGTCCTCCCCTGTTCTTCCGGTCCGGTTCGGAACGTTCTTCTCGTCCGAGGAGACTCTGGGCCGCCTGGTCGCCCGGCACCACGACACGATCGTCGCCTTTCTGGACCGCGTCGCTGGTCAAGAGGAGTGGGCCGTCAGGGGGTACGTACAGCGCGAGCGCGCCATCGACGCGCGGGTCAAGGCCGCAATGGAGTCGTCGCCGGCCGCTCTCTCTGCGTCGCCGGGGCTCCGCTACATGCAGGAGAAGCGGATGGTCGCGCAGGCCGAGGCGGGCGTCCACGCATGGCTCCAGGAGACCGCCGACCGGTTGTGGAGCGAGCTCAAGGCCGTGTCGTCGAACGCGGTCGAGCGCAACATTCTTCCCACCAGCGGAGACCAACCTTTCGGCGAGATGATCTTCAACTGGGCGGTCCTCGTTCCGGCGGCCGACGTGCCGCGGCTCCACACGCTGGTCGCGCGCTTCGATGAAGAGCTCGGTACGGCCGGCGTCACGCTGCGGGAGTCCGGCGCCTGGCCTCCCTACAGCTTCGCTCCACCGCTCGGCGAGCCATGATCCGTGGGAGGCTCACGCGGTAGTCGCGGTGGTCGGCATGGCCGCGGTCGCGGTCGCACGCACGGCTTCGGCGTACCTGAGGTACGTGTCGACCGACGCGACGACGACGCGCGCCTGGATGCTGAGAAGTTCGATCCCCACTACCGAGACCTTCACCCAGGCATCGATGACGATGCCCTTGTCCAGGATGACGTTGATCACGTCCGCCAGGCCTCCGCCGGATGGACCGCCCTGTCTCTGCACTTGTGCCACGATGACTTTTCCCTGCTGAAGGGGGATGGGTGCGTGATTGGGCTCGCGTCACAACATGGGGATATCCAACTTGCGGCGCAAGGGCGCGGCACGAGCGGTGCAGCGCCGCTGCGCATGGCGAAGATCCGCATCCACGAAGGCCATCACCTCGGAAAAGAAGAGGCCCACCGTCGACTAGCGAAGTTGCAAGCCGAGCTCAGGAACAAGTACGGAGTCGCGCTCGAGTGGCACGGTCACGAGGCTGACATCAAGGCATCGAAGCTCTCGGGCAAGATCGTGGTCGGCGAGGCAGCGGTCGACATCGACCTGAAGCTCGGACTCGCGTTGACCCCGCTCCAAGGAAGAATCCGGTCGGCCCTCGCGCAGCAGGTCCACCGGGCCCTCGTCTAGCGATGCGTCCATGACGCTGGCCGCGGTGCAGCCGGACATGCACGCGGATCCCGAGCGTGACGGGTTTGGGCCTTCGAGGGGAGAGCGCAGATAGATAATGGGGTATTGAACGGTCGACGGCTCGCGCGGTGGCGGTCCACCAACGAGGCCGTATCGGTCATCGCGTGCCTGTTCCGATTTCGCCGCGCGATTCCTTGGTACACGGTCTGCAGCCGATGTGCGCAGAAGCGGAAAACCGAGCCCGAGTCCGTAACTCGAGGAGCAGTTGTCGAAGAGGGCGCAGGGCAGGAGGGTAAGCACGTGGGGGCGGGAGCACCTACGACCGGCGGAGCCGTTTCGCGGACGAGTCCGGGTGGCGGCACGCTGGGCGAAGTTGTGGATCGAGTGCTCGACAAAGGCATCGTCATCGATGCATGGGCTCCCGTCTCCCTTCTTGGGATCGAGATCGTCAGTATCCAGGCACGGGTAGTCGTCGTATCTGTCGAGACCTACCTCAAATACGCGCAACTGATCAGCTCGGTCACTGTCCCGGAGCTCGAAGCGCCAAAGAAGCAGCCGATGAAGATCGGCGCCGGAGCGGCTACGCCTGCCGGAGGTGCGCCGAAGGCTCTGCGCGAACGGCGCCCCGGCGAATACCTGCCGTCGAAAGTCTGCTGAAGTACGTGGGCGAGGATGTCCTTCTTCCTGCGAAGGGCTGACGTGTCGGGCTCGAATCGCTGTGCGCCGAACCGCGGCCGACGGTCCAAGGAATGAGAGGAGGAAGTCATGCAACAAGGAGAAGCGCAAGCGGGGAGGACAGTCAGTGGAACCTACGTTTATTGCGTGATGCCGACCGCGCTCGCTCCAACGGAGTCGACCGCTCTGGGCCCGTCGATCGATGCGTCGGCGCCCCTGCGGACCGTACGCGAAGATGGGCTCACCGCACTCGTGAGCGACGCGCTCCGGCCGGAATACGATCCGAGCCGCGCGAACATCGGAGCACACGAGCGTATCGTCAGAGCAGCGTACGAACGGGGTGACGTCCTACCGATGCGATTCGGCACCGTCGCGCCCGACGATGGCTCGGTCGAGACCTTTCTGCGTCAGAAGCACGACGACCTGGCGAAAGTGCTCGAGCAGCTTCATGACCGAGCCGAGCTCGCGCTCAAAGTGTCCTGGGTCGACGGAGATGCCATTCTCAAAGAAATCCTCATGGAGGATGAAGGCATTCGCCAGCAGCGTGCAGAGATCATGGCGCGGCCGGAAGCCGAGGCCCACGATCAGCGCGTCGAGCTCGGGCGCCGCGTGACCGAAGCCCTGGAGCAGAGGCGCCAGGCAGAGGCCGACCGCATCCTCGAACGCCTCCGGTCGAAGGCGATCGACGTCGACGTCCACAACTTGCTTTCCGAAACGATGGTCCTCAACGCTGCATTCTTGATCGATCGCGACGCCATGACGCCGTTCGACGAGGAGGTCAGCGCGCTGGGCTCGGAGGAGAGTGGGCGTTTGACGGTGAAGTACGTGGGCCCTCTGCCGCCCTACAGCTTCGTCAAGATCGCGATTCCGAAGGATCAGGGCTGAGCGCGACGCGAGACGCGCGAAGCTCGTGTGGCTCCCGCTCGAATGTCGCCGGGCGCGCTTGATGCTTCCCATCAAGGCGCAAGCCATGGAGGCGGCGCATGCTCGATGACGTGATTCGGGCTGGGGCGGAGGCGACTCTTTCCTGGCTGACGACGAAGGACCCCGGGCTCAAGCAGCTTCTCGACAAGGCATACGGCTACGCAGTATTCCCGGCCTTGGGTCGAGCGAGTGCCGTGCTTGGCGGTGCGCGAGGGCACGGCGAGGTCTTCGAGGAGGGAAACCCCATCGGGTTTGCGACCCTGACCCAGATGACGGTCGGGATGCAGGTCGGCGGTCAGACGTTCAGCGAGTTGATCTTGTTCGACAACAAGGACGCGCTCGAGACATTCAAGAAAGGCATGGTCCGCTTCACGGCAAACGCGTCCACGGTCTTCGTCAGGGCGGGTGCGACACGGACTACGGACTTCCACGCAGTCGTCGCAAAGGCCTACTCACGCGGCGGCATGTTGCTCGAGGCGTCGCTCGGCGGGCAAAAGTTCACGTTCCACGAGCATCTCACGGAGAAAAGAACGAAGAGGGAGGCAGCGCTCGAACGCGAAAGTAGAGAAGGCGCTGCACGAGGTGCCCAAGGCGAAGGCGTCGCGCACGTCGACGCCACGATCGCGCAGTCCAAGGAGGGCGTAGAGCCAGCGCCAAACCGAGAAGGCTCACACGACGAAGCCAAAGCCGCTGAAGAGACACCCGAGGAGAGCTTCGAGGAAGCACCGGAAAAGTGGGGATACGAGGGTGAAACCGTAGCTGAGGAGGCACGGCCCGAGGAATTCGAGACAGCGCCGGAAGAAGGATACGGGGCTGAAGCCGCTGCTGAAGCGGCACCACCCGAGGAATTCGAGACAGCGCAGGAAGAGGGGGAGGCCGAAGTCGCTGCTGAAGTGGCAGCACCCGGGGAATTCGAGACAGCGCCGGAAGAAGGATACGAGGCTGAAGCCGCTGCTGAAGATGCACCACCCGACGAATTCGAGACGGCGCCGGAAGAAGGATACGAGGCTGAAGCCGCTGCCGAAGATGCACCACCCGAGGAATTCGAGACGGCGCCGGAAGAATGGGGATACGAGGCTGACGCCGCTGAAGCGGGCCCCGAGGCGACCAGAGCGATATGGCGATCACATCCACAAGGGCACGACGGCTCGGCGCAAGAAGCGGAAGTCGTTGCAAAAGCCGGGTCCGGTATCCGACGGCGCCTCGCAGGCACCGGACGGAAACTGGTGGGCAAGGTCGCCCACGTCGCCTCGAAGCGTTCCGCGAGACGCGGGTTCAAGAGAATCGTCTTGAACCTCGCGGCGAAGCGCTATCCGACGCTCGTGGGCAAACCGCTGCGTCTGCTCGACAGGATCAACGCGGCGGCTACCGGTATCGAGAACGAGGCCACGCTCGGTCCGGTGCTGAGTGCGGAGGTGAACGCAGCCCTTCGCCGAATGACCGACCACGATCCCGGCCTGAACGAGATGCTCGACAAGGCGTACGGCTATGCCCTCTTCCCGCTCGTCGGCAAGGCCGCGGCGGCTCTCGGAATCGGGTTCGGGCGCGGCCAAGTCTTCGAACGCGGGAAGTTGATCGGTTACGCCGGGATGGTGCAGTTGACACTCGGCGTGCAGGTCGGCGGCGAGACCTACGACGAGTTGATCGTCTTCGAGAATGAGGATGCTCTCGAGCGGTTCAAGGACGGCAAGCTCGCTTTTGCGGCGAACGCGTCGGCAGTCATCGTGAAGGCCGGCGCCGCGGCGACGACAAACTATTCGTCGGGAACGGCGGTGTTCGTCCACCCCGAGGGTGGCCTCATGCTCGAGCTCGGCTCCGGAATACAGAGATTCATGTTCCGACGAAAGGTCCTTGGCGCTCCGGAAGTCAAAGCTCCAAAAGTCAAAGCTCCGGAGGTCCAATCGAAAGCGCCGATCGCCGACGAGACTCGACCTGTGCAGTCCGAGCGTGCACCGCCAGAGGTGAAAGCCACGGAGGCAAAGGCCGAAGGCACGACGGAAGAGCAGAAGGGCGGAGCTGCCGAAGTGGCTCGAACAGCCCGGGCACGCACGAAGGCCGCCGCAGCCGCTGCACGCACGAAGGTCGCCGCAGCCGCTGCACGCACGAAGGCCACCGCAGCCGCTGCACGCACGAAGGCAACCGTGGGGGACGCCGGGACTGCGGTGAAGCGTGGCATCGGCGCGCTCATGCGACGTCCGCGCAGCAGAACGTGACCGATCCAGCAGGAGAAACGGAAGACATGCTTCTCGCGACAGCCATCGTTCCAGCGACCGATCTCGCGCGCCTCATCGAGTCGATCACACCGTTTCGCGTGACGATCGACGAGGAGCGGGGTCGTGCGATCACCTTGGATCGCCCAACACTCGAGCTGGTATCGGGCGAGGGCATTCGGCTGCGGGGGAGCGGTCTCGTGTCTTGGGACTTCGCGCACGTTCCGGTGCCGGTGAGGATCAATGCGTGGCAGTTCCTGCTCGTGCCACGAGTGGCATCACATGGAAGCTCGCACGTTCTCTCGCTCGAGCCCCGGTTGGAAGAGCTCGACGTGCACTTGGTCCCCGGCTTGGTCGATGAAAGAATCGCGAGTGCCATCCGACGCGCCATCGCGCAGAACCAGAATCGCCTCGCATGGGACTTCGGGCGGACGCTGTCGAAGAGGCTCCCGCTTCCAGCGAAGGTCTCGCCGACGAGCACCTTCGCGATTTTTCCCGTCGGTGGCGAAGCATCCGTCGACCTGGGCGGGCTTCAGCTCGTGCTCCAATTCGAAGCACGCTTCGAGCTCGAGCCAGCGCCCGGCGAGCTCGAATCAACGGCGGTCGCCGAGGGCGAGTCCGAGAGTGCGCACGAGCAAGTCTCGCGAGCGGCGCATCTCCCGGCGCGCCCGCCAGTGGCTCGCCCGCTACTGCGCAAACGTCCGCCACCCACCAGGAGCAGAACACTGCGACGACCCGCGCCGGTTCGCGGCGGCCGCATCGTCTGACCACTCTTCGTGGTCGTTCGCGAAACACACCAATGATCGCGTCGCGTCTAGGCCGGCCGCGCGCCGCGTAGACGGCCCACGTCACGAGGGCACGGTTGACTTCGACGTAAGCTCGGCGGGGCGATGCACGGGTCCGAACCTCGGATGATGGAGGGCGCTCGTCGCCGAGCACCTCCATCCGCGTTGGCCACGACCTCGGAAGCGTGCCCGCCTCCGCCGAGAGCATCGGCATCCCCTCGGCTAAAGGATGCGAATCGGGAAAGCTGAATCAGGCGGCTGCGCGCCGACGACCGCCGAGGGTGACGAGGAACAGAACCGCAAGCGCCCCGAGGATGCTCCCAACGAGGCCCGAGGTATGGGGCTCGAGGAAAGGCCGGTGAT
The DNA here is from genome assembly GCA_023402175.1 of Pseudomonadota bacterium. Lineage (GTDB taxonomy): Bacteria > Myxococcota_A > Polyangia > Polyangiales > Polyangiaceae > Labilithrix. Next base: position 14,467 of record JAEXCN010000062.1, read on the forward strand.
AGACCAGGTTGCCGACGAACCCACCGATGAATGACCCGGCAATGCCGAGCAACGCCGTCGCCACGAAGCCCATCGACTGCTTGCCAGGCATGAGGGCTCGAGCGAGGAAGCCGACGATCAAACCGAACAAGATGAACCATACAATCGACATGACCAGCTCCTTCTGCGAGACGTAGAAGCAGAGACCGCTTCACGTGCAAGAAAGGAGCCTCTGCGGAAACGTCTCGCGCCCGGCTGGCTGTCTTCATCCCAGCCCAGCGTGTGCTCTCGCGAGCCAATCACGAAAGAGGGCTAGTGAACGGACACGGTTGATCGACGCGTACTGCGAAATCACAACCGACTAAGCGATGGCAGAGCGCTCGTTCTACGCAGGCGCGGTGTGCAGGGCTGCTGGTCGCTCGACATCACGATGCGCGGTGGCGCGCGCTCAGCGTCCCGGCGCGACCATCCCGTAGACCTGCTCGACGCGTTGACAGTGATTCGGGCTCATTCGATCGCCAGCTTCGCGGTTTTCTCTTCGAGCTCCGCGGTGATATCCGTGTCGAGGTTCGAGAGGAACGCGATCATCCGCTGCCTGGACGGCACGCGGATGAGGAACGACGAGAAACCGAGCGGCGAGATCGCGCCGTTGTGCCAGAAGTGCTCGACGCCGCCGGCGTGCGCTCGACCGTGCGCGCTCGGGCCGCGTCGTCGGTCAGCGGCCGGGCGCGACCATCCGATAGACCTGCTCGTATGCGGTGACGCGCTCGTCCCAGCCGAGGCGCGCGCGCATGCCGTTCTTCTGCAGCGCGCGCCAGCGCTCGCGATCGTCGCCTTCGCCCGAGCCCCACGTCGAGAGCGCGTGCGTGATGCCGAAGCCGAGACCGCCTTCGTCGAAGTGATCGAACACGAAGCCGTTGCCGCTGCGCCGTCCCGCATCGAACGACGTCACGGTGTCCGCGAGCCCGCCCGTGCGATGCACGATCGGGGGCGTACCGTAACGCAGGCTGTACATCTGGTTCAGGCCGCACGGCTCGTAGCGCGACGGCATGAGGAACATGTCCGCGCCGGCCTCGATGAGATGCGCGAGCGGCTCGCTGAAGCCACGCCTGTACCCGACCTGCTTCGGGAACTGGAACGCGAGCGACGCGAAGAACTTCTCGTATTGCGGCTCGCCCGTGCCGAGCACGACGAGCTGCACCTGCCTCTTGGCGAGCAGGCGCGGCAGCACACCCATGCAGAGGTCGAAGCCCTTTTGCCACGCGAGGCGCGAGACGATGCCGATGACCGGCACCCGCGGGTGATGGCGGAGGCCCATCGTCTCGAGCAGCGCTTGCTTGCACTTCTCCTTGCCGGAGAGATCATCCGCCGAGAACGGGTGCGCGAGGTGCACGTCGGCCTCGGGGTTCCACTCGGTCTCGTCGATCCCGTTGAGTATCCCGAACAGGACCTCGCTCCGCTGGCGGAGGAATCCGTCGAGCCCGACGCCGTGCTCGGCGGTCTGGATCTCGCGTGCGTACGTCGGGCTGACCGTCGTGATCGCGTTCGCGTAGAGGATGCCCGTGAGAAGGTAGTTGATGCGCCCGTCGCGGAGCTGGTCCTGGTGGAAGTGATGTGCGGCGTCGGCGAGGCCTGCGTCGCTGACCGCGGCTGCTCCGAACGTGCCCTGGTGACCGATGTTGTGGATCGTGAGCACCGTGCGGGTCGCGTCGAAGAGGCGGTCCCACGCGAACACCGTCTTCAGGAGGAGAGGCAAGAGGCTCGACTGCCAGTCGTTCGCGTGGACGATGTCCGGCCGGAAGCCGAGGCGCTGGCAGATGACGAGCGAGGCCCAGGAGAGGACCGCGAAACGGAGATGCTCGTCGTGGTCCTGCGTGTACACGCCGTCGCGGTCGTAGAGGCCCGAGCAGCGAACGAAGTAGACGGGGACCTTCGACTCCGGGAGCGTTGCCTCGTGGACGGAGAAGACGATGCGCGTCCCGCCGAGGACCAGCACGGCCTCGCGGATGACGAGCTCGAACCTCCGGTCCGGCGTCTGCACGCGCGAGTACATCGGCATGACGATACGAACGTCATGTCCTCGCGCGGCGAGCGCACGAGGAAGAGCAGCCGCAACGTCGCCGAGTCCCCCTGTCTTGGCGAACGGCGCCACTTCGGATGAGACGAAGAGGACGTTCACGCGGCGCCTATACCACTGCTTTCCCGGCGCATGGGATCGAGAAAACGCGGCCGTGAGCGACGGCCGCCACTCCGGAGGCTCACCAAGTTTGCGTACGGCTGAGATGGCACGTGCCGAGCTGTCCTGCTAGGTTGCGCGCCCATTTCCGAGGTTGCGACGCGACCGCGGGAGCAACGCAGACCAAGGGCGAGGGATCGTGGACGTCATCTTCGTCGAGCCGTCATTTCCCGCAAATCAGCGCGAGTTCGCGCGGGCGCTCCATTCCGTGGGCGCGCGCGTCATCGGCATCGGGGAGCGCCCGAAGTCGTCGCTCGACGACGGGCTCCGCCAGTGGCTGACCCACTACGAGGAGATCGGCAACGTCACCGACGAGGGGCAGCTCGAAAAGGCCGTCCGCTGGATCCAGGGCCGGGCGAACGTCCAGCGGCTCGAGGCGGTCGTCGAGGCGCACGTCATGGCGGCGGCCCACGTGCGCGAGCGCTGCGGGATCCCGGGCACGAGCGTCGAGACCGCGTTCCTCTGCCGTGACAAGCCGGCGATGAAGGAGGCCCTTCGCAAGGCCGGCATCCCGTGCGCGCAGTCGATCGGCAGCTCCGACGCGGCCGAGATCAAGGCGTTCGCGGAGAAGGTCGGCTTCCCGCTGATCATCAAGCCGCGCGACGCGGCCGGGGCATCCGGTACGTATCGCGCGGACAACCCGGGCGAGCTGCACGACGCGCTCGTGGCGTGCAATGTCGACAAGGGGCGCAGCGTCGCCGTCGAGGAGTTCATCGAGGGCCACGAAGGCTTCTACGACACGATCACCGCGAACGGTGAGGTCATCCACGAGTTCGTCTCGCACTATTACCCGAACGTGCTCGACGCGATGCGGACGCGCTGGATCTCGCCTCAGTTCGTCGCGACGAACCGCGTCGATCAACCGACGTACGACGAGCTGAAGGAGATGGGCCGCAAGGTCATCAAGGCGCTCGGCATCACGACCTCGGCCACGCACATGGAGTGGTTCTACGGGCCGAAGGGCCTGAAGTTCAGCGAGATCGGCTGCCGGCCGCCGGGCGTCCGCGCGTGGGACCTCTACGCCGCCGCGAACGAGTTCGACATCTACCGCGAGTGGGCAATGGCGGTCGTCCACGGCAAGGCGAGCCAGAAGCTCTCGCGCCGCTTCGCCGCCGGGATCATCGCGCTCCGTCCCGATCGCGACGGTCACATCACCCACTACGACGGCAAGGACGAGATCTTCCGCCGCTTCGAGGGCATGATCATCGACAGCCACTTCCCGCCGCCGGGTACGCCCACGCAGGGCGTCGAAGCCGGGTACATGGCGAACGCGTGGCTGCGGATGAAGCACTACGACTACGACACGCTTCGCTCGATGCTCGACACGGTGGGGCAGACGCTCAAGGTTCGCGCGGCATGATCGCAGGCGATACGCGCGCCGTCGTCCTGCTCGGTGCGCAACGATTCGATCCCACGCTCGGGGATGCGGTCGCGGAGCTCGGCATCGAAGGCCGAATCGCGACGATCACGGCCGGCTGGCAGGAGCGCGAAGAGGAAGACGACGATCTCAACGCGCACCTCGGCGGGCGGACGGTCAACCTCCGACTGCATGCGCGCGCGGAGGAAGTGTTCCGCGACGATCCCGAGCTCCACGCTGCTCACCGCGAGCGGCAGACGGTGCTTCGGCATCGGCAAGACTTCTATCGCATCCGCCTCGAGCACGCGCTCGACGCGCAGCACGTCATTGCGACCCGCGCTGCGCCGAAGGACATCCTCGACGACGAGGCCCGCGCGTCGATCCAGGCGATCCGCGACATCGATCGGATGCACCTCGACCGCTGCGCGCGCGATCACAAGGCGTTCGAGGAGCGCTGGCGCCCGTTCGAGCGGCCGGCCATCGCGAAGCACGTCGCCGAGATCCGCGAGATCGTGCAGGGCTGCGATGCGATCGCGATTGCGGGCGGCCACGTCGCTTCGCTGCTCAACCGGCTCCGTCTGTTCGACATCGCGAGCCTCGCCGCCGGCAAGACCGTATTCGCCTGGTGCGGCGGCGCGATGGTCGTGAGCGAGCGCGTCGTCCTCTATCACCACTCGCCGCCGCAAGGGCCGGGCGCGGCCGAGGTCCTCGACGAGGGCCTCGCGCTGGTCGGCAACGTCGTCTGCCTTCCGCAGCCGGAGTTCCGCCTTCGCCTCGACGAGCGGGAGCGCATCCAGGTCTTGGCGCGACGCTTCGCGCCGGCCACGTGCCTCGCGATGCCCGCCCGCTCGCGTGTCACCTGGCTGAAGCGCGGGCCGAAGAACCCGCACGGCATCGTCGCGCTCCGTGACGACGGGATGCACGTGAAGTTCGAGGTCTCGGGGGCCGGAGGGCTCGGCTCATGAACATGCGACCGAGAAGGAAGCCGAGCTCGATGCCGATGCGCGGCGCGCCGAAGCTCGCCATCCAGCAGCTCATCGACTCGAAGCCGGACACCGCGAAGATCGACAAGTTCCTCGCGGCGCGCACGATCCCGATCGTCGAGGGGCCCTCCTGCACGTTCGTCTGGCGAGGCGAGGCGAACGGCGTGAGCCTCCGGCACTGGATCTTCGGTCTCGAGTCGGGCAGCGCGCTCACGCGCATCCCGAACACGGACCTCTGGTACCTCACGCTCGATATCCCGCACGGGTCGCGCGTCGAGTACAAGTTCGAGATCCATCGCAACGATCGGAGCGAGTGGATCGAGGACCCGCTCAACCCGCATCGCGCGCGCGATCCGTTCGGCGCGAACTCCGTCTTGCAAGGGGAGGGGTATGCGGTTCCCGACTGGGCGGAGTCCGATCCGACGTCGCGTCCCGGCCTCCTCGAGCCGTTCGGGTTCCACAGCAAGGCGTTCGGCGGGATGCGTACGGGGCATCTGTATCTGCCGGCGCGCTTCCGGAAGACGCGGCAGTATCCGCTCGTCGTCGTCCACGACGGCAGCGACTACCTGAACTTCGCGTCGATGAAGACGGTGCTCGACAACCTGATCGAGCGCCTCGAGATCCCCGATCTGATCGTGGCGTTCACCGATTCGCCCGATCGGATCCGCGAGTATCCGAACGACGAGCGCCATGCGCGGTTCCTCACCGAGGAGCTCCTGCCGGATTTGTCGAGCCGCTTGCCGCTCATCGATCGCCCGCAGGCGCGCTGCCTCATGGGCGCGAGCTTCGGTGCGGTCGCCGCGTTCTCGACCGCGTACCGCTATCCGGGCATCTGGGGCCGCTTGCTCCTGCAGTCGGGATCGTTCGCCTTCACCGACATCGGCAAGACGAACCGGCGCGGGCCGCTCTTCGACAAGGTCGTCGAGTTCGTGAACCAGGTGCGCGCGAACCCCGTGGCGGTGAGCGAGCGCATCTTCATGAGCTGCGGCGTCTACGAGTCGCTCATCTACGAGAACCGTTCGCTCGTCCCGCTGCTCGACTCCACCGGTATGCAGGTGAAGTTCGTCGAGGCGCGTGACGGTCACAACTGGGAAAACTGGCGGGACCGATTGCGTGAAGGGCTCTCGTGGCTCTTCCCGGGTCCGCTGATGTTCATCTACGAGTAACGCTTCGGGGAAGACAGGGAACTGGGGAAGAGGTCATGGGAGAAGTAACACGCCACATCGGACTCTCGCTCGGCGCAGACATCTGCTGGCCGCTCTGCTTCGAAGGGATCATGAAGGAGCTCGATCTCCGGATCCCGATGGACGGAGACACGGTCCGCTTCGAGGTCGAACGCGTGTCGATCGAGCCCTTCGATCTCCGTCAGGACTGCAAGTACGACCTCGTCGTCGACCGCCTGACGCACTGGTATCACACGAGCCGCGAGTGGATTAAAAAGGCGATCCTGCTCAACGACCTCTACGTGTTCAACAACCCGTGGAGCGTCCAGGCGAACGAAAAGCACACCACGTATTGCGCGATGATGCGCCTCGGGATGCGCATCCCGGAAACGTGGATGATCCCGCCGAAGACGTACGAGCCGAACCCGGATCTCAAGCTGACGCTCTCGCGTCACGCGAAGCTCTTCGACGTCACGCACCTTGGGCAGAAGCTCGGCTGGCCGATGTTCATGAAGCCGTACGACGGCGGCGGCTGGCGCGGCGTCGTGAAGATCGACGATGCCGAGGCCATGTGGAAGGCGTACGACGACAGCGGCAAGTCGGTCATGCACGTGCAGGCCGCGGTCCACGGCTTCGATCGCTTCGTCCGCTGCATCGGATTCGGCCCGCAGACGCACTGCGTGCTCTACGACCCCGCGGCCCCGCTCCACGAGCGCTACACGACGCAGCAGAACTTCATCAGCAAGGAGGAGGAGCAGCACCTCCGGAAGATCACGCTGACGATCAACGCGTTCTTCGACTGGGAGTTCAACTCCTGCGAGGCCCTCCGCAAGGACGGCCTCTGGTACCCGATCGACTACGCGAACCCTTGTCCGGACTCACAGGTCACGTCGCTCCACTGGCACTTCCCGTGGCTCGTGAAGGCGTACGTGAAGTGGGCGATCTTCTGCGCCGCGACGAAGCGCAAGATGCGCAAGAACCAGGACTGGGCGCCGTTCATCGCGATCGCGGACACCGATCTGCCGTTCGAGGAGAAGCTCGATCGCTATGCGAAGCTCGCCGACGAGCGCTTCGAGACGGCGCGCTTCGAGGAGTTCTGCGCGAAACATCTCGGCCACCTCGACGAGGTCGTGTGGAAGTTCTTCGCCACGCCGGCGGCGAAGGAGGCGGTTCGTCAGAAGGTCGGCGCGCTCTTCCCGGCGCACGAGCACGAGAAGTTCACCGAGCACTTCTGGGGCCGCATCCAGGATTGGCGGAAGTCGGAAGAATCGAAGCTCGTGCGCGCCTAGAGACGATGCCGATGAAGACGACCGGAGGCCTCACCGGTCGGATTCAGGCGTCGTGAACGAGAACCGCACAGGAAGGGGAGCGGAGGATAGGAACTTGCAGCTTGCAAGTACTTCCGATCCTTCGACCCTTCCTGTGATCGGGCGCAGGGCAACTCTTCGTAGAAAGCGCTCCTGCGCGATCAGCGTTTCCGGTCCGGACGCAGCGCTCGAAGCGTCAGCGCGACCACCGTGTCCGCGAAGGCGAGATCGAGAGGTCGCGTTCGAAGGAGCCACCGGTGGAAGACCGGGCCGAAGAGGAGCTCCGACGCGACGTCGAGGTCGACGCCTCTTCGGATTTGTTTGGCGCGCTGTGCGCTCTCGAGCCGTCGGACGGTCGCCTGCATCTGCGGACCGAGCAGCACCTGCACCAGCTGCTTCGCGAGCTCGGCATCGCTTTGGATTTCCGCAGCCATCCCGCGGAACGCTGCGTCGAAGGCCGGGTCGAGCAGCTCTTCGACGGTTGCGCGGAGCACCGACTTCAGATCGCGCTCGATGTTTCCCGTATCGGGGAGCTCCGTCGAGGCATGAGGGTCGCCGTCGGTCGCGAGGAACGCTTCGAAGACGACAGCGCCCTTGGAGGGCCACCAGCGATAGATCGTCTGCTTCCCGACGCCGGCCTTCGCAGCGACCCCCTCGATGGTGAGCTGTGAGTAGCCCACGGTCAGGACGAGCTCGCGTGCAGCCTTCAGGATCGACTGGCGTGCGGTGCTGCTACGACGCGAAGGATCGGGAGGCGAAGGGGAAGCCATCTCGCGGCATCGTAGCGCAGACGAGACGGTGCGTCTCGTCTTGCCTTGACGCGAACGCTCTCCGGTGCGACGTCTGTGGCGAGACGGTCCGTCTCGTCTCATCAGGTTCGACCTGGGCGCTGCCCACGGAGAAAGGATTGCCGATGTCCGCTGACCACCCCGCCCCCCGAGTCTGGTTCGTCACTGGTGCCGGCCGCGGGCTCGGGCGCGCGTTCGTCGAAGCCGCGCTCGCTGGCGGTGACCGAGTCGTCGCGACGCTCCGTCGACCCGAGGTGCTCGCGGACCTCGTCGCCGCACATCCGGAGTCGCTGCGCGCGCTATGTCTCGATGTTCGCGAGCGGTCGGCAGTGTTCACCACCGTCGAGCAAGCGCGTGCCGCCTTCGGTCGTATCGATATCGCGATCAACAACGCCGGCTACGGGCTCCTCGGGACCGTCGAGGAGGTGTCCGAGGACGAAGCGCGCGAACAGATGGAGACGAACTTCTTCGGCGCGCTGTGGGTCACGCAAGCCGTCTTGCCTCTCATGCGTGCGCAACGTTCTGGGCACATCGTGCAGATCTCGTCGGTCGGAGGCGTGGGCACGATGCCGGCTTTCGGCCTCTACAACGCGAGCAAGTGGGCGCTCGAAGCGTTCAGCGAGGCACTCGCCGCCGAAGTCGCCGACCTCGGCATTCGCATCACGATCGCCGAGCTCGGGGGATTTGCGACCGACTGGGCGTGGAGCAGCATGCAGTTTGCTCGCGGGCTGCCCGCGTACGATGCACTTCGTGAGCGCGTGTTCGGAACCGCGCAGCTCCCGTGGGACATGAGCCAGAAGGCGGCCGACACGAGCGCAGATCCACGTGAGGCGGCTGCCGCGCTCATGAAGCATCTGACGGACGTTGGCCCGAGCCCGCTGCGACTCCTCGTCGGTGCGGACGCGCCGGGCCATGTCGCGATGGCGCTCGCGAGCCGGAGGGACGACTACCGCAAGAATCCGGGCTTCACGTGGCCGGCTTGACCGTCGTCCACGAGTAGACCGACCGACGGCGCTCGTGCTCGGCGTCACGGGACGAACGCGCTGCGCTTGCCCACATGACGCATAGGATGAGCCGGCATTCCCGTTCGCCTCCCTTCGAAGATCGCGATTCAAACATGGATTCTGTCGAGGACGTGCGGCTCTTGCCGTCGAAGACGCCGTCGAGTCAAATTGTCATGCGCGCGATGCGAGACCCGTCGACGAAGCGAAGACCGATCTCGAACGGGCGCGCTCGGGCGGAGGTGCCCGACAAGGTGCTCGCGAAGCTTCGGGCAATCTGTCTCACGCTCCCGGAGGCGTACGAGGAGACGGCCTGGGTCGGGACACGCTGGATGGTGCGCAAGCGAAACTTCGCTCATGTCCTCGCGATCCGTGACCGGTGGCCGCCGGCCTATGCGCGCGCTGCCGGCGCCGACGGGGTCGTGCTCACGTTCCGCGTCTCTGCTCTCGACTATGGGGCGTTCGACGGCGCGGATCCGCGCTTCTTCCCATGCGAATGGGGAACGCTCTGGGGGACCAAGGTCGTCGGACTGAAGCTCGGTCGATCGATCGCGTGGGGTGAGGTCGAAGCGCTCGTCGTCGAGAGCTACCGTCTCCTCGCGCCCAAGAAGCTCGCAACTGCCGTCCGCGCCGCCGCTCTCAGAGGAACGTGAGCGATCGCGGTGGCAGACCGATCTTCGCGTCGCCGACGATCCGGTTCCCGAGCATCGTGTGGCCACCCTTGCGGATGATGGAGAGCACGGTGCCGTCACCGGCGTGTGCCAGGAAACACGTGGCGATCTCGGGGGCGCATAGGACGTCGCCCAGAGAGAACGCCGGCGCTTCTGCGATGGCGGCGATCGCTCCGGTCGCGAGCTCGATCGTGTACGCAACATCCGATTGATCGAGGTCGAGATTGCCGGAGGCGACTCCGACGAGAAGGTCGTCGGTCACGAACGCGACGGACGGAGCCGGCGCGCGACCGATGCTCGAGGGCACGGCGTATCGATTGAGCAGGGTGGGCGGTCGCTGCGCGACGTCGAGGATGACGACGTCACTCCGCGCGGCTTGTCGCGGGCCATCGGCGAACAATCCGGAGCACGAGACTGCGAGACGCTTGCCGGACGGCGCGAGATCCAGCCCCATGCAGTTCGAAATCCCTGGAAGCGAGAGCTGCCACGCGACAGTGTCGCTCGTGGGATCGATGCCGACCACGAGCCCGTCGCCGGCTTCTTCGAACGCGTCAGCGAGGTTTCCGAGGACGACGACGACCTCGGAACCGACTCTCGTCATCCGTTCGGGATGAGGGCGTAGTGTTGCGGGGGCGCCCGACAGACCTATCCTGCCGATGATCGAGGGAACGGAAGGATCGACGACGAGGATGTCGCCGCCCTCGTCGAATGCCTGTCGCCCGCCGAGGCCATTCGTGAAGTAGCGCGTCACGTACGCCTTGTGCGGTGACAGCTCGAGATAGTCGTGTGGGTTGGCCGCAAAACCAGTGTTGACCGAGAGCTGGGCACGAACGCGCGCCGAGCTCGGATCGATCCACGTGACGACTCCGTTGGGGTAGCGATCGACGAGCACGAGCTCGCCCGACGGAACGCGATCGTGCGGGAGGACGACGTCCCCGGACAACGGCGCGCTGAGCCCGACCCCCGCCGACCCGCTCGACACGATCGAAGGCGCAAGGACGCGGCCCTCGAACGAGACGATGGAGACGTTCGTCGACACGTAGTCGCTGTTGGATACCGCGATCGCGCGCGGGCGATCCTGCGTTCCCTCGAGCGATGCTCCCCCGGGGCTCGTGGCGTGCGATTCGACGTTGCAGCCGACGGCGATCGCGGCGGCGACTCCGACCCATCTCGTGTTGGCGCGGCGACTCACCAGCGCACCTCCGTCGAGGTGTAGAAGGCACGTCCCGACAGCGGGAATCCGACGACGTCGAATCGCGCCTGATCGAGCACGTTCGCTATCCGCCCGCGGACGACGAGGCGCCCGGAGACGGCTTCGAGCGATCCATCGACGTCGACGGATCCTTGCTCCGGAATGACGACGAGCCCCGCAGCGTCGGCGTAACGGCTCGATTGATACAGGTGTCCGATTCCGATCATCGAACGGCCGATTCCGAGCGCGCGCCATCTCTTCGCAGTGAGACTCACGCGCTGCGAGATGGTCAGGCGCGAGTGGAACGGGAGCACGTCGTTGTGCGTCGAGCGCGCGGACGACCCATCGCGGGCATCGAGGACGCTCGCGGAGACATCCACGCGAGCGAACGCAAAGGGCATCCATGCCGCCATCGACTCCACTCCCTCGACAGTCGCGCGACCGACGTTGTACGGAGCGATGTACCCGGGCGCCGACCGCACGTAGCGAATCAAGTCGGTGGCGCGACGTGCGAAGGCGAAGAGATCGATCGCTAGCGATGACGAACCGAGCCGAAGACCGAGCTCGACGGAGTCGGCGTGCTCTGGCCGGAGGAGCTCGTTTCCGCGAACGGAGCCCGACACGCCGTAGCGCTCGCCCAGCGTCGGAACGCGACCTGCTCGTGCCACGTTGAAGAGCAGCATTGCGGTGCGTGACCCGAGCTCGGCTCCCGCTCGCAGCGACGGCAGCGTGGCGCAACCATTCTCGGAAGATCCCGGCCGTGTACCTTCGGGCTGCGCGACATCGGCGCGCGTCGAATCGCACGTGATGCCAGGGAGCGCCCGGATGCGCAGGACCGTGAGCGGAGACCACTCGGCGAGTACCGTTGCCCCCAAGGTGACGCGATGCGCGCGCCGCATTCGTGTCTGGTCTCTGTCGATTGCGAGTCGCTCTCCTGCCGCACGGAGCGAAGAGCCGATAGCCATGTTCCGTGCGACTGGAAGCTCGACGAGGATGGCCTCGTCGACTCGGGCCGCTTCTGCTTCTACACGACGTGCCCCGAGGCCGAGCTCTCTCGCGGGATCATGCGTTTCCATGCGACTCCTCACCAGCGCCGTCGTCGCCGTGACTCGACAGCGTTCGACGGCGCACGGCGCCGTCACTGCAGCGGAGGCGAGCTCGCGACTCTGCTGCGCGTTTGCGCGATCGGTCGGCAGCACGCCAAGCCCGGGAAGCCCTTGGCTCCGCGTCACGCCGTTGAACATCAGATCGACGTGACCGTTCGAGCCTAGAGTCGTCGTCCCCAATACCCAGAGATCGGTCGTCTGCACGGCAGCGTTTCGTCGCCTCTCGGTCCCTTCGCTCGCGTGGACCAAGCGCATGCCGGCGTCATCGCGGTACTCGTAATCGTTGTCGACGTCTTCGTGGCGGACGCTCACGGCGGCCGAAGAAGCTTCGGTTCCAAGTCCGCTGCGCACCCAGGCGCTTCGATAGCCAAAGCTTCCGACCGTCACTCCGGCGGACGGCACGATCTCGTTGGGCCGGAGCGGGTCGAAGAAGATCGCACCGCCGATGCTCGCCCGGTCAGCGTGGAGCGGCGCGTTGCTCCGATAGATTTCTACGCGGCGGAGGAGCGCCGGCGGAACGAGTGACAGGTCGGCGGTGCCTCCTACGTCGTCGTTGATTCGGACCCCACCGAGGTAGATGGGTGTCTGTGCCGACGTCGCTCCGCGAACGCTCGCCGTTGCGAGCGCGCCGATGCCGCCGGAGTCGGTCACCTGGATCCCGGGCTGACCGCGGAGGACCTCCGCCGTCGTCAGCCCTGGCGATTGGAGTCGGTCCTTGTCGATCACGCTCGAACCGACCGACGCATCGCGTCCGACGGGGCGTAGGAGGTCTCCTCGGACGAAGACCTCGGAGGTCTGCGCCGACGCCAGTCCAGGCGCGACCGCGACGATCCCTATGAGCGGCCACCCAAAGCAGGTGGATGTAGACCTCACGCTTGGCTCCTTCGCCGCGTAGCTCGCGCGGCATAGGGGTAATGCGTCGCGCGAGAGGTCTTCTGGCTTCCGGATCAGCCCCTCATCGAGCCTTCCCCCGGACGGATCCGGAGTGGCGTGGTTCGATGAGAGTCCCCGGTTACAGCGGCGGCACCGCGTCGGAGTTGCACCGACTTCCCGCCTCGTGCGACCGACGCTGCGTAGCCCGAGGCTCGGCCGAGCGCAAGAGGCTCGGCCATTGGCCATGGGCTCGTCCCGGCGGCGGGTGCATGACCACGACGATGGAACGGCGACGCCGCTCGTGCGCGTCGACTGCAAAGTCCACGGGAGCGGCGCCGTCGTCTTCGTCATCGCGTCGGGGAAGAGGACCCCGAAGCGGTCATGAACGCGTGGACGCACGAACGTGCGTCCTGGCGTTCAGCGTTCGTCAGTTACAGGAGCCGTACGCGACGCCACGCACGAGCACCTCGGGCGAGAAGCCCCGGCACGACTTGCCGGTACCGCAGTCGTCCTCGGAGAGCCGGCACCAGCGCTTGCAGGTGCTCTTCTTGTCGGCGCCCGTCACGCAGCCGAGGCCGGGGCCACACTCGTCGCCCGAGCAGTTCTCGCCTTCGGCCTTGGACCCGCCCGCCGTCTGACACTCCGTGTTGCCGTTGACGTCGATGATGCACGCGGCGCCGCCACAGCTGTTCGGGTCAGCGGGCTCGCACGCGATGCGGCAGACGGTGAGGTTCGGCACGTCCGCGCCGTCCGTCGTCTTCACCTGCACGCACGCTCCGGTGCCCGGCTGCGAGCACGCGCCACCAGGATTGTTGCAGAATGCATGGCAGGTTCCGAACATGCAGGTCAGTCCGGCCGCGCACTCGTTCGCGGTCGCACCGCACGGATGACCCATCGGCACTTCGCCGGCCTTCACGCAGCGGGCATTGCCCTTCAGGTCGACGACGTCACACGTCCTTCCGTCGGAGCATCCGCACTGCGGGCTGACACCACACGCCTTGCTCGGCTCGGGCTTGTTGCAGTTTTCGTCGGACGGAGCAGCTGCGCCGGAATCCGGAGCTCCCTCGCCGGGCGTGGAAGGGCTTGCCGCGTCCGGGCTTCCCGGCTTGCCGGGATCGGTCGGGTTGCTCGTCGTCGTGTCGTAACCGTCGCGCGTGCTCTCAGAGCTGCACGCGGGGAGGGTGCCCGCAATCACGCTCGCAGCGAGCGCGGTGAGGCCGAGAAGGAAGGGCTTGTTGTACTTCGAACGCTTCATCGGGCGGGCTCACTAGCATCGGCGACGCAGCCCTGATTCGAGAGACACCCATGGGACGTCGAAGAACGAGCTCGGCAGATGCACGCAGAACTCTGCAGGTAAATGGCTCTGCCGCGCGTGGATCGCTCGATGGCGCATCGAGCGATGAGGCTCAGCGGTTCTGCAGAAGGAGGCAGCCGCCGATCGACAGCGTGATGACGACGAGCGCCGCGAGTGCAATCTCGGCAATGCGGATCGCTCGCGGCTTTTCCTGCTCGAGCGGCGGACGTCGCGGCGCCTCCTGGTGCGGGATCCATCCCGGCTGAGCGTGAAGCGGCGGCGTGGCGACGACGTGAGGTGGCGCTTGCACAGGGGACGCGTGCACGGGCGGAGCGATTGGGGCCATCGGCGTGGCGCGCGTCGGATCGTCGATGCCCGCGCGATACGGCGGAGCAGGCGCGTGCGGCATGGCTGGGATTGGACCGCTCGCGAAGGGCGTCTCGCCGCTGCCTCGTTGCGTCGGCGTGAACGGCCGGCTCGGATCGAACGCGCGCTCGCCCCGCGGTCGATCGAGGCGCATCGTCCGCTTGATGTCTTCTTCGTCGGGAGGCGGCTCGTCGAGCGCGACGTCTGGAGCGCGAACCGGAGGTCCCGGCTCGGCGCGCGTCGCTTCCTCGTCGTCCGGCGGCGAGAAGGCTCGACTCGTGAACACGGCCGGCGTCTCGGTCGTCGCGACGGTTGGACCCTCCATGTCGCCCGCGGTGAACTCCGCGGTCCATGGATCGCGCCGCGTGGTCCCGTCGCGTGGAGGTCGCACGATGGTGCGCTCCGCGGTCGACGGCGGAGGTGGCTCGATGACCGCCGTCGGCGCCGAGGGTGGAGGCGCGACCTCCTTCGTCCGATCGGAGGAAGGCACGCCCGAGTCGTTCTCTTCCGTGCGTGAGGACAGCGTGGCCGCTGAGGAGGACAGCGTTGCCGCTGAGGAGGACAGCGTGGCCGCCGCGCGGCCCGCGGGGGAGGACAGCGCGGGAAGCCTCGGGGCCGGGAGCTTCACGCCGGATCCGGGCGTCGTCGCCGGGATCGAGGGCGTCTTCACACCGGAGCGCGGTGTGCTCGACGACATCGCCGGTGGCGGCGCGGACGGGAGCGGTATGCGCTGCAGCTTCTGCATCGGCGGCGGCTTCAGCGAGGCTGACTTCGCGGGGTCCGCAGGCGGCGGCGACGACGGCGCAGGTGGAGGGGCGCTCAACGCCTTCGTCCCGCCGCGCGGCGTCGCGGTCGGAGGAGGAGGAAACGCGCTCGGGCGCGCGAGCGGCTGCAGCGCCGGCGTCGATGCGTAATCCTGCGGGACTGCCTTGCGGAGCGCCTCCTGCATCGCGCGCGCGGAGGGCCAGCGCCGATGCTTCTCGAGCGCGAGCGCCTTGTCGACGACGGCGATCATCTCGCGCGGGATCTCGCGGCCGACCTTCGTCGACGAGAGCGATCGCGCCTGGCTCCTCGATGCAGCCTGCAGCAGATGGCTGAGCGTCTCTTGAACGTGCACAGCCTCGCTCGAGAGCAGCGTGAACATCGTCGCGCCGACCGCATAGATGTCCGTTTGCGCATCGATCTGTCCGCGCTTGCCGAGCGCCTGCTCCGGCGCCATGAAGTCGGGGGTGCCGAGCAGGAGCCCGGTCGCCGTCGGCTCGCCCGTCTGGACGGCGGCTTCCTTGATGTGCGCGATGCCGAAGTCGAGGACCTTCACCGTCCCATCGGCGAGGACGAAGATGTTCTCCGGCTTGATGTCGCGATGGATGATTCCCTGCTCGTGCGCCGCCGCGAGCACGTCGAGGACCTGATCGCAGATACGGGCGACCTCCGGGACCGACAGCCGGCCGCCGTTCTTCTCGCGCTTCTCCTCGAGCAGCTCTCCGTGCTCGAGGAGCTCCATCACGATGTACGCCGAGCCGTCGGTGGTCACGTCGTCGTCGATGATCCTGACGACGCCGGGATGACCGACCTTGTTCGCGGCGTATGCCTCGCGGAGGAAGCGGCTCCGGACCTCGGGATTCCGAGCAAGCTCGGGGTGCATGATCTTGATCGCGGCGAGCTGACCCCGACGATGCTTCGCACGGAACACCGTCGCGACGCCGCCACGGGCGATCCTGGACTCGATCCTCCACTTGTCGTGGAGCATCGTCCCGATCCATCCGGACGGCCTCTGGTCCACCATGCGCCAGGAAGAAGAGTACACGAGGACGTGGCCGCGACGCGGTGCTCGTGATGGCGCCCAGCGCGCGCTAGTCTGCTGGCTGCCCGCATGTCCCGCGCTTCGGTCCGTCCGGCCGTTCTCGTCGCCGTCTTCCTCCTTTCCACCTTCGCCGCCCTTGCCGCGCTCGTGAGCTGCGGATCGGACGCTGTCGTCTCGCCGGTCGACGCGGCGGGCCCGGATGCGTCTCCGGTCGGTGACGCATCTTCCACGGTGGACGTGGACGGGGAGGCGACGAAGGATGCGAGCGACGACGTGCCGTTCGTCGACCCCGATCCGAACGAGCCGAACGACACGGTGCCGACGCCGATCACCTTCGACGAGGACGGGGGCGTGCGCGCCGGCAGCAAGCCGGGCGTCCTCGCGACGGCGGGCGATGTCGATCGCTTCGCGTTCGATGTCGACCCCGGCACACACGTCGTCTACGCGCGCGTCACGGCACCCGCGCTCGTACCGGAGACGAACGTGCGCCTTCGTTACGAGCTACGCGGCCCGGGCGTGGGCGGTCCGCTCGTCGCGAGCGGCGAGGCGAAGGACGGCCGCGCGGTCGATCTCGGCACCGCGCGTCTCGCGACGGCGGGGCAGGGTGGAACGTATTCGCTGATCGTCACCGGCGTCTCGCCACCTGGCGGCGTTGCTCCCGGCGATCCGCGGCTCGCCTACGTCGTCGACGTTCGCATCCTGCCGGTGAGCGATGCGCTCGAGCCGAACGACACGATCGCTCAGTCCATCCCCCGGGCGCTCACGAACCCTGCACCGAGCAGCACGACCACGTTCACAGGACGGATCGGCTGGGTCGCCGACGAGGACTGGTTCCGTGTGGACCTCCCAGCCTCTGCCGCGCCGACCGTCCTCTCCTACCGCCTCGCGCCCACGGGGCCGGGGAGGTTTGCGCGCTTGCCCGGACCGCGCGGCCTTCGTGTCCGCGCGATGAGCGCCGTCAGCGCGGGCGCGACCGCCTGCAAGACGACCCAGGTAGCATGCCCGAAGGGATACGACGCCGCGTCTGCCGAGTGGGTGGCGCAGGTCGAGGCGCTCTGTGACGCGTCCGACGCTCCGATGTGTTTGCAGTCTGCACGGATCGAGCATGCGCCACATGCCGCGCTCTCGAACTTCGCGGGGGCGATTCCGATCCCAGCGCACGCAGCGACGATCTCCGTGTGGTTCGTCGTCGATGACACCGATGCCGACGGCGCGGACGACGTACCATTCGCGCTCGATGTCACGTGGGCGAACGATGCGGACGAAGCTGCGCGCACGACCGGAGGCGTCGAGCAAGAGTCCACGTTCTCGCTCGCTGCCGATCCCGGGACGAGCTATCCGCTGCCCGCGCCCGACGTCCCGGTCATCTCCGGTCGGCTGACGTACGGCTTCGGATTGCGCGCCGCGATCGATCCCGCCTCGCCGGATGCGGCTCGGGGCCCGGACGACTACGACGCGATCCCCAGCGACGTGGACACGTATCGGATGCTGTTCCCGTCGCTTCCGAAGCCGGAAGACCGGACGTGGGCGCTGTCGTGGACGGTCGAGACCGAGGGCTCCTCGACGCCCGCCCATGATCTCGTCGTCGATGTCACGTTCTGCGATGGCGATGCCCTGAACGCCGGGTCGTGCACCGAGGTGTCGACGCGCGGAGACGGGACGCCCCTCCGCTTCACGTCGCCAGGTCCGCTCGTTCCGTGGCCCGTGCGACCGAACGGCGCCGCGATCGACCACTTCACGACGGCGATTACAGCCTCCGGCGCGCTCGACGCGGGCACTCTCGTGACGAGCGCCACGTCGACCGCACGCGCGGAGGCGTGTTTCTGCTTCGAGCCGCGCTTCGTTCGTGGGGGCTACGCGCGCCTGCGTGTCCGCGCGGCCGACCGACGAAGCTATGCGCCGTCGAGATACGAGATCCGGACCTCGTATGTCCCGTATCCGAAGAGCGCATCGTGCCCGGCCCCAGCGACCCAGGCCGATGGCGGCTCTGAGCCCGGTTGCCGCTTCGCGCGGTGAGCCTCGCGGCAGACCGAGCGCAGCGTTCAGCAGTCGGTCGAGTATCGAGCTCGAGCGGTCGGATGCCCGAAGCGATCCGTGCCCGCTCGCGCCGGACGATGCCGCTCGTGCAGCATCGCAGCACCGTCGGGCGGTGGATCACGCTTGTGCTTGCCCCTCGCTCCGCTGCTGCATGCTTCGGCGACGAAGAGCACCAGTCCCATCGTGATCGTCAAGACAATACAAGCGCCACGACCCACGCGCGCTCCGAGGTGCATCGCGTATGCCCCCTTCGAGAGCGTTCGTCCATCGGCGGGCTCTCGCCGCTGAGCGTCGCGAGGTCGCTGGCCGCTCCGCCACGGCGGTCGCTCGACACGGTCGGCTGTGCCCATGACGGCATTCGGCCTGCGTCGGAGCGTGCATCGGGCTGACGCGCGTGCCCGGAAGCGAAGAGAGTCGCGTCGATCCGCGATTCTCGGCGCCGTCGGTCCGAACGCCGTCGCAGAGCGCGGCGCTCATCGACCGCAGAGAAGAGCATGCTGGGGCGAGACGATCGTGACCGCCGGCTCGCGAGCGCTCAGAGGCGTCGTGCGCGAACGCCCGAGTCGCGCCGCATCCATTCGTTTTCAAACGAGAGCATCGCGCGCCGCGGTGACGACCTGGGGGGAATGATCGTTGCGTAGCGTGCAGTATGCATCAAACATCGACCGGGAGCCGGACCGCTTTCGTTCTGGGGTCCGGGATCGCGGGCCTGTCGTTGGCGGAGATCCTCTCGCGGAATGGGTGGAAGATCACGCTGCTCGACGAGGCGACGGAGCTCGGAGGCGACGCGTCCCGCTCCACACAGAACTGGCTGCACACCGGTTGGCTCTACGCAGGGCTTCCGAGTGCCTCTGCGATGCAAGGTTGCGCGACGTCGCTTCGACTCCTGACGAAGACGTATGGGGCCGTCCTTCCAACCGACGTCGTCAACGTCGTGGCGAACGACGAGGGCATCACGTATCCCGCCTCGAGCCGCGGCTGGTTCTCGCCCGAGCGTGTGCATTATGCGTTCGCCATCTCTACCTACGATCTCTCGCCCCTCCAGAGAATGGGCTGGAAGCACTATCTCGATGCCGTCATCCTGGGGCGCCTCCGTCGTCTCGGCTACTCGACCGAGGCCGTGCGCGATCTGCCGCAAGGGCTGATCGATCTCATGAATCACTGGGAAGGCGACGACTCCGGTCACACGAAGTACCGCCTCATTCGATCGACGGACGCGCGGGTCGACACCAAGCGCGTTCTCTCGTCGCTCCTGAGCATGCTCGGCGAGAAGACGGAAGTCGTCCTCGGCGCGAATTGCGAGCTCGTCCAGAAGGGAAACAAGACGTCGGTTCGCGTCAACGGTGAGCTCCACACGCCGGATCTGTGCGTCGTGGCGGCGGGCAAGTCGGTCCCGCAGCTGCTCGCTCAGATCGGCGCGGGAGGGATCGCGGGCGACTTCAAGTCGATCGCGAGTCCCATCGTCGTTCTCCGCCGCGCGCTCGACCTGCCCAACTTCATTCGGTTCACGCCGAACCTTCCCGAGACGATCAACCACATCAAGTTCGACATCGGCGGCGAGGACGTCTCGACGATCGGCTCGTACGACTTCCATCCCGTCGACCAGAGGCCGGACATCAGCCCGTTCGTGGAGAAGGTCTGCCGGCGGCTGGCGATCTCGACGAGCGAAGTCGTCGGAAGCTACTACGGTACGAAGACCGAGCTCACGGGCAAGCTCGCGCGTCGGTACAACCACGCCCTCGACGCAGTGAACGACAACACGTTCTTCGCGATCGCCGGCAAGTTCTCGCAGTTCCCTCTCCTGGTGAACGAATTCGCCGAGAGGCTCGGCCTGCGGATCGACATCCCGAACGACGAGCGCGGGACCCTCGCAATGCAAGTCGCACCGAACGCGCCCGAGCGCCTCGCTCACGCTGCGGGCATCGGCGACAAGCGCGGCGCCGGGCGCGCTGCGTAGTAGCCCGCCGCCCCCCGTAACTGCTCTCGAACCCCATACACGAACCCGCTCGGTGTTCGTTCGACACGGTTGTTCGCTCACCCTCGAGGTCCAGATGCAAATCGTCACGTTCCCACCCGCGCTCGTGGATGCCTATCTGAACGACGTTCGGCGTCTGATGGAGACCGGCCAGGTGGCCGAGAGCCACTACTACCGTGACGCGGCGAAGGAATACGTGAAGGGCCGGTCATCGATCCCGGTGGCCTCCGGGGGCGCAGCGATCTACGTGCTGCTCGCGTACCAGAAGTACGCCCATCAAAAGCGCATAGCGATCGTCCAGTCGAACACGATGCGTGCGCTCTACACGATACCGTCGCTTCTCGAGATGAAGCCGCTCGTCGTCGATTCGACCTACGAGGACTTCATGGCGATGAGCCCCGAGGCGCTCGAGCGCGCGCTCGCGGATGGTTCGACGCGCAGGGACGCGGTCGTCGTTTACTCCGTGATCGGCGGCTACCTCGCGCCTTCCTTCAAGCGCATCGCCGAGATCTGCCGGCGGGCGAAGGTGCCGCTCGTCATCGATGCTGCCCACGGCCACTACCTCGACGGGCTCGTGGCGGAGCCCGATGTCGACATCGCGTATTCGTTCTACGCAACGAAGATCCTGCCGACAGGCGAGGGCGGCCTGATCACCACCGCGAGCGACGCGGTGCACACGTGGGCCCGTCGCTTCCTCATGTACGACCGCTTCGAAAACCAGATGGAGGTCGGGCTCAACATGCGCGCCGGCGAGCTGACGGCGCTGCTCGTCCACCGGCTCATGACCGACCCGTCCGTCGTGGACCACTTCCGGACGGCACGCGTGGAGATCGCCAATCGCCTGATCGATCTCTGCCGGAAGCATGGCGTCCGGTTCCTCGATCCGGCGAACGCCGCCGGGTACAACGGATACAAGCTCGTCATCCTCGATCCGCACGAGTCCGTGGAGAAGCTCCGTACCGGTCTCACCGAGCACGCGGCGACGTCGGCGGTCTTCGCTACCGACGTCCGAGGCGGGCCGACGAAGCTTCCTCACTGGTGTCCTCCCACGTACCCGTCGCTCAGGGGTGCGCGATGATCGAAGCATCCGTCGTCGTCGCGACGTACAACCGAAGCGAAGCGCTGGCGCGCCTGCTCGGCACGCTCGCGAAGCAGAACGTGCCGCGCGATCTGTTCGAGGTCGTGGTGGTCGACGACGGCTCGCGCGAGGACGCGAGGCCTGTCGCCGCCCGGTTCACGAGCTCGCTCCAGATCGCCGCCATCCGGCAGAAGAACAGCGGCGTGGCGGTCGCCCGCGAGCGCGGAGTTCACGAAGCGCGCGGGCGCATCGTCATCTTCCTCGACGACGACATGCGCGTCCCGAGGAGCTTCGTCGCCGAGCACATCGCGGCGCACGCGGGATACGACGATCGCGTCGTCATGGGTGAGCTCCTCGCGGACGAGAAGCTCGCGGAGATGCCGCTCTTCGAACGCCTTCATGCCTATCAGCTCGAGAAGGCCGCTCGGCGGTACGCCGCCAGCGGGACGTTCGCCGGGCAAGAGGTCTACACTGCGAACCTGTCGCTCCCGCGAGAGCTGTTCCTTCGTGTCGGCGGCTTCGATCCGGCGTTCTTCATCGAGGACGTGGAGCTCGGCGTCCGGCTCGAGCGTGCTGGAGCAGCGCTCGTCTTCTCGCGCAAGGCGCCTGCCGTCCACGCCTCCGACCATACGAAGCTCCACAAGTGGCTCGACCGCTGCCACCTCGAGGGCCGCGATTGGGTCCGCCTCGCGCGCAAACACCCGTCGGTCCTCGGGGCGAGCCCGTGGAGCTTCTTCAGGAACGCGAATCCGTTCTCGCGGCCGTTGTTCGCTGCAGCGGTGGTTGCTCCGGCGGCGGCGCCGGCGCTCGCTCGCACCATCTTCAGTGGCGCGCTCGGAGCCGATGCGCTCGGAGCCGACCGTGCCGTTGCTGCGTTGATGACGCTGGTCTACGGCGTGCAGTACTACGGCGGCGTACGCAAGGAGACCGGTTCGCTCCGCGACGCGCTCCGTGCGTATCGTGCGTACGTCCGACAGCTGGACTCCGAGCGTGCAGCAGCGAAGCGTCGCAAGGCCGATGTCGACGGGTACGACGACGACCGACCCTCGGGTGACAGATTGCGCGGTCCCGAGTCGCGGGCTGCCAAGATGGGGGTCGTGCTCGGCCATCTGTCGAGGAACGCTCCTGCGTGACGGGCAGGGGAGTGCGCGTGGCACAAGACGACGAACGAGCTCTTCTCGTCTCCCGCGCCGGCGTCGTCGGCGCGGGGACGCTCCTTTCCCGCGTCCTCGGCCTCGGCCGGGACGCGACGATCGCGGCTCTCTTCGACCGCGCGCAGACCGACGCGTTCTGGATCGCGTTCACGATCCCGACCGCTCTCAGGCAGCTCTTCGCCGAAGGCGCCGCCACCAGCGCAGTGGTCCCGATCCTCACGGGTAAGCTCGCGACGGAAGGGGAAGAGGCTGCGAAGTCGTTCTTCGCGCGAGCGCGCGCGGTGTCCCTCCTCGCGCTCCTCGTCGTCACGCTTCTCGGTGTCGCGTTCGCCGAGCCGCTGACGGAGATGTTCGCCGCGGGCTTCCACACGATCCCGGGACAGTTCGAACGGACACGTGAGCTGACCCGCGTCGTCTTTCCGTACGTGTTCTTCATGGGAACGGCGGCGATGGGGACCGCCGCGCTGAACGCGAAACGCCGGTTCGCCGTCGCGGCCTTCGCGCCCGGTCTCCTCAACGTGGCAATCATCGCGCTCGCGATCGTGCTCCGAGTCCCGCTGGCGGCGCGTGGAATCGACACCGTGACAGCGCTCGGCGTCGGAGTCCTCGTGGGAGGCGCGCTCCAGGTGCTCGCGCAACTGCCGTCCCTGCGCGAGCTCGGATTCCTCGGGCGACCAATCCTCGATCTCCGCGACCCTGCCGTCCGCGACATGCTCCGGCGGATCCTGCCGATGACGTTCGGGATCGGTGTGTACTACATCGATCTCGTCGTCTCGCGCCGCTTCCTCTCGGACCTCGGAGAGGGCGCGCAGAGCTACTTCTCCTGGGCGATGCGCGTCTGCGACTTCCCGCAGGGCATCTTCGTGATGGCGATCTCGACGGCGGCGCTGCCGTCACTCTCGGCCTTTGCGGCGAAGGGAGATCTCGACGGGCTCGCGCGGACCTACGCGCATGGCATGCGCCTCTCGATGTTCGTCGCCATCCCGGCGAGCGTCGCGCTGGTCGTACTTGGCGAGCCGCTCGTCGTGCTCCTCTTCCAGCGCGGAGAGTTCGACGCGCACGCCGCACACGAGACGGCGCGGTCTCTCGCATGGCAAGGAGGCGCCATCTTCACGGTTGCGGCCGTGCGCCAGCTCGTTCCGACACTCTACGCACTGAGCGACACGCGCACGCCCGTGATCGTCAGCGTGATCGACAGCATCGCGTTCATCGCGATCGCCGTCGGCCTGCGTCGCCCCTTCGGGCATGTCGGTGTGAGCATGGCGATCGGCGGGTCGACCGCGCTCCAGATGGTGCTTCTCTTCATCGCGCTCCGCCGGCGTCTCGGGACGATTCGTGCGCGCGAGATCGGCGGCGCCTCGCTCGCGATCTCCGGCGCGTCGGCGATCGCCGCGATCGGCGCGTACGTATCCGCGCGTGCCATGAGCGGCATCGCGCCGTCGGGCATGATCGGACGCGCGCTCCCGGGGCTCGCCGGCGGCATCGTGTTCCTCGTGCTCTACGTCGTCGCGCTCCGGGCGATCGGTAGTCGCGAGCTCGACGAGCTGACCGCATCGGTGAAGCGACGTTTCGCCCGCTCCCCGGCCTGAGCCCGAGTGCCCTTCACGAGCGCGTCGTCGCGACCTAGGTTGCGCTCGAGCTCATGGGTGTCCTTCTCCTCGGCGCGGATTATTACGGCACGCTCGCGGCGGCTCGCTCTTACGGCAAGAACGGGATCCGCGTCGCGATGGCGAACGACGATCTCCGTGCGCGGAGCTTGTACTCACGCCACGTCAAGGAGCGGCTGCAGCATCCGCCGCTCTTCGAGCCGTCCGAGCTTCTGCGCTGGCTGCTCGCCTACGGCGCCGCGCAGAAGGGCACGCTGCTCTACCCGCCGAACGATCATCTCGCCTGGCTCTTCGCGGTCCATCGCGAGCGGCTCGAGAAAGTCTTCCTCACGTATGCGCCGGGCGAGGAGACGATCCTGCAGCTCCTCGACAAGAAGCGCCTCCACGACGCATGTGCGAAGGTCGGCATCGACGTCCCCCTGACGCACGTGCTCGGAGAGGCCGGCGTGCGCTCGCCACTCGTTCGCCGGCTGCGCTGGCCGGTGCTCGTGAAGCCGCGGACGCAAGTGTTCCTCCAGGGTGGCGTCAAAGGATTCCTCGCGCACGACGAGCGTGAGCTCGAAGGCGCTCTCGAACAATTCCGTCGGCTCATGAAGTTCGGCGCTGCACTTTCGGAGCGACATCCCGAGCTGACCGAACCGATGGTGCAGGAGTACCTGTCCGCCGCCGAGACGAGCATCTTCAGCGTCGCGGGCTTCGTCACGAGGACCGGCGAGCTCGCTTCCCGCGCGGCGATGAAGGTTCTGCAGCGACCACGCAAGATCGGAATCGGCCTCTGCTTCGAAGGCCGCTCGGTGGAAGAGGAGCTGACCGAGAAGCTCGCGGCGCTGTGCAAGCACGTCGGGTACTACGGGTGCTTCGAGGCGGAGCTCATCGCGGACGGCGACCGGCGCCTCCTCATCGACTTCAATCCGCGCTTCTACAGCCAGATGGGCTTCGAGATCGCCCGCGGTCTCCCGCTTCCGATGCTCGTCTGGCATGCGGCGCGCGGCGAGGAGGACCGCGTTCGCGAGGAGCTCGCGCGTGCGCGCGCGTGGAAGCGTACGGGCCGAGAGGTCTACTGCCACAAGACGATGCTCGACCTGCTGCTCACGCTCCAGGGGCTCTCGGGGAAGATGTCGCGCGAGGACGTGAAGCGCTGGCGGAAGTGGTACACGGACCATCGAAGCGCGGCGACCGACGCGGTGCGCGACCCGGAGGACCTCATGCCCGCCGTGGTCGACACCGCGCAGTGGGCCGCGCACTTCGTGAAGCATCCGCGGAGCTTCGTTAGGAGCTTCGTCTTCAACGCGTGAGCACGCGCCTCGCTGCAAGACGCTCCCTCAACGGAAGCGCATGCAGCGGCCACCTGCGTATGCCGCCTTCGCTTCGGGGCGCTGGATGCGCAGCTTGTCCTCGCCCTTCATCATCGTCACGTTGAGGATCGACCGCGAGCTGCCGTAGCCGAGCCCGCGATACTTGAGCGCGAACTTCCCGGTGAACTTCGCGCCCGCCATGTCGAGCGCCGCCTCGTTGAGGTTGCCGTTGAGATCCAGCCATCCTTCGCTTCCCGCCACGAGACGGACGATGTCGGCCTGTCCTCCTTTCGCTTCGTCCGCGAGGCTCGCACGGCCGGGAGCGGAGACTTGCCACGACTTGTCGTGAGTGACCTGGCCGAGGTCCGGATAGTGATAGTTGTGGATGTTGAGGATGCTTCCAGGAACCGGGAGCGTGTCGCCCGCGTCGAAGGTGGCGTTGACGAGCGCGACGGCCGCGCACCGTCCTCCGGTCTGCACGGTCCTGTCGAAAATGTTGCCGAGCAGGTCGCCGTGGTTGTCGTACTGCGTGCCGCAGCCGGAGATGTTCCCGAGCGATGCCGGCGTATCGGTCACGTAGTCGAGGACCTCGTCGGTCGCGAGCTGTCCGCCGTCCCACGCGCAGAACGCCGCGAGCATCGCATTGGTGATGCAGTTCATCGACTTCACGTCGAGCAGGTCCTTCGCCGGGATCTTCTCGCCGCCGTACCCGATGCCGTCGGCGCGAGGAAGCTCGCCGTCACGCGAGAGAATGTCCGCGGGATACCAGTACGTCGGGAATCCCCACGCGTCGTCGAACGTCCCGCAGTTGTTCCCGTGCAGGTCGACGAAGACCGTCGCGCCGAACTGGTAATTCACCCCGAGGTTGATCACCTGATCGTTGTCCGGCGGCAGGATGACACCCGGACCCGGATCTCCGATCCCGTCTTCGACGCGCGGATCGCCGAGGAGGCGGCGGCCGATCGTCTTCGTACCCCCTTCGTAGTCGGTCGGAAGGAAGTCGTTCCAGGCGTCGTCCCAGATCTGCGGACGGTGCTTCGCAACCCATCCTCTGATGTCGGGCACGCCGGCGTTCTGTTCTGCGAGCTGCTCGACGAAGGCACGAACGCGCCCCGCCGTGATCTCGTATTTGTCGAGGTAGACCCTCTTGCCGGGATGAGCCGCATCGGAGAACCCGGTCACCTCCAGGCTCCGGCAGCAGGTCTCGTGCTTTACTCCGGGCTGTCCGACCTCGCCGACGCCGCACGTGTCGCCTCCGAGGTGGACCTTGCAGCTCGGTGCGGAGACACATTTCCCGGCGTAGCCGCAAGCGACGTCGCAGTCGTTGTCGACGCGGCAGCTCTTGCCCTCGGTGCATTTGACGCCGCTCGCGCCCCCGCAGTCGACGTCGGTTTCATCGCCGTCTTTCGTGCCGTTGATTCCTGCTTTGGGCTCGTTCGGCGTCGAGGGCGTCGACGCGTCGCAAGACTTCGTGCAGCTCCCGCCGCAGTCGACGCCGGTCTCGTCGCCGTCGCGCGCTCCGTTGGAGCAGCTCGGCCGCGTCTCATTGGCGGCCGTAGCTCGATTCGAGACGTGTGCCGCGTCCGACGAACAACCCGTCGCCGATGCGAGCGTGCAAAGCAGACTCACCGTGCTGGCAGCAGCGACCGTCGTGGATTTCAAAAGACCTCTCCTGCTCGTCGCGTTGTTCGTGAGCACGGAGCAGCAGCGTGACGAGCCGCGCCGTCGCTCCGCCGACGACGACGCAAGTTCGGTGCACGACGCCATCCATCGCGCTTCGGCGGCGTCGTCATCGTTCTTGGCGATGGCGAGCACGGATTCCGATGCGATGATCTCCACTTCGGCGGAGCGACATCGCGCTCCTCAATTCGCCGGGCGAGCGCGTCGCGTGGCGCCGAGCGCACCGAACGGGGCAGTGCTCGACATGGCGCCGACCTCTACGACACGACCCGGCGACGCACGCCTACGCCGCATGCGCGACGCGTCCGTCGCAGCGGAATCGATCGCGCTCTCGCGCGACGTCGCCGTCGTCCTCGGCGCCGTGCCGCCTTCAGCGGACCAGCACGAATCCCTGGACGCCGTCGAGCCTGCCGCCCTGGAGGCAGTTGTCGTAGGCGAGGTCGAAGCCTTTCGCTTGGAGCCCGCGGTGCTGGCCGTCGTCGGGGATGTCCCGAAGGAAGAAGACATCTGTGAGCGCGGTCTGGCCCGCCCACGCGAGCATGTGCGGAACGCCCGCGCTCGCCGCGCAGTCGCCGAGCACCTTCGTGAGGATGCCTGTCGACACGGTGTCGCCGACGTGGGCGGTCAGGAAATCAGGGTCGACCGAGAACTTGTATGCGTGCGTCCGATCCTGATCGCCGACGAGCACCTCGCTGAACTCGATCCTCGCGCTCTTGACGTCGAGGGAATACGGCTTTGCCTCGTCGTCGACGCTTCCGGTCGCAACGTTCCAGCCGAAGCGCGGGGGTGGCGTGGCGCCGATGGGCGCGGAGCGCCCGACGAGCGTCCAGCCACCGTCGTCGAGCGTCAGGTCGCAGAAGACCCGGATCGGTGGCGCGCCGCCTGGGCCGTCGGGGTCGATCTCGTAGACGCCGTCCGCGCCTCGACGTGAGCCGTCACGCTCGAGGAGCGCTTTGCAGCTCGCGGGTGGATCGCTTGCCGGATCGATCGCCGAATCACTTCCGGCATCGGCGGCGCCGTTGTCCTCTGCTTCGATGACGGGAGCCGCATCGAACGGCCGGCATGCAACGACCATCGCGAGGACGCATGCCGCTCGACGAGACCCCATCGACCCCATCCTATCGCGGCTCGCAGATCGCGGTGACTCGTGTGTCGTCGCTGGACCGTTGCGCCGTCGCTAGACCGTTGCGCCGTCGCTAGACCGTAGCGCCGTCGCGTCAGAAGGATTGAACCGCCAATGCGCAGGCCCTGGTGTCTTGGCGGTTCACATCTCCTCTCTCGCGTTTGCGAAAGCGTCTCTCGCGTTGCGAGAGCTCTCTCGCGTTTGCGAGAGCTTCCCGAGATCGATGGCCGCGGTCCGCGTGAAGACTCGCCACGGCGCTCGAGCGCGCCGGAGTATGCCGTTGCGGATACTCAGCGTTACGCTCGCGCTTGCGCGGGACGGGCGCCGGACCTATCGGAGGAGGCCCGGCGGAAGTCTCAAATGCGCGGCCTTTCAGGGTTTACTTGCGACCGGGCGCGCGCGCCGCTACGAACTGAAGCTCTTCGGTACGGGGCAGTGGGCGCCCGCGCCGACACTCGCGGGGAGCGAGGCAAAGGGGTTCATGTTCGAGAAGTCACGTTGGTACTCGTCTCGTTTGCAGTGCGACACGACGCTGGCTCGGTGGGGGCACGAAGGCCAGCCCGTTCTCGTCTTTCCGACGGCGGGAGGCGATGCGGAGGAGATCGATCGGTTCCTGATGATCCGCGTTCTCGAGCCGCTCCTCGCGGCCGGACGCATCAAGATCTACTCGTGTGACAGCGTCGCCGGGCGTGTGTTCTTCGACAAGAGCCACAGCCCCGAGCACCGCATGTACATCACGAACCAGTTCCACCAGTACGTGAAGCACGAGGTGGTCCCCGCGATCCGCACGGACTGCAGGACGGAGGACATCCCGATCTGGGCAGCCGGTGCGTCGATCGGTGCGTTCCACGCCGTGGCCGTCACCTGCCGTTTCCCGGACGTCTTCCATCGCGCGCTCGGGATGAGCGGCACCTACGACATCCTCCGGCTCATCGACTACCCGCAGCCGACCGACTACTTCCAAGTCTCCTCTCCGCTTCATTTCGTCCCGACGCTGTCCGGGCCTCATCTCGACGTCCTCCGCACCCGCTACATCCATCTCGCCTCGGGCGAAGGAAAGTGGGAGAACATTGGAGAGAGCTTCCGGATGGGGAAGGTCCTGGGGGACAAGGGGATTCCGAACTGGGTCGAGTCGTGGGGCAACGTCGACCACGACTGGGTGACCTGGCGCGCGAACCTCCCGCGGTACCTCGAGCAGTGGACCTCGCCGGACCAGCGTCAGGCGGCGGCGAATGTCTGAAATCGAAGTCGGTCCGAAAACCGAGAAGACCATGGCGGGCGAGCTCGAAGGCCCCGAGCGCGCGCGCTACGTCCGGGCGCTGCTCGGCGATCTTCGCGCCCTCGAGCGAATGCTCGCCGAGGGGGTGTTCGAAAAGGGCGTGTCGACGATCGGCGCGGAGCAGGAGATGTTCCTCGTCGATCACGCCTACAACGCGTCACCGACTGCGCTCGAGGTGATCGACAAGGTCGCCGATCCGCACTTCACGACGGAGCTCGGTCTCTTCAACCTCGAGCTGAACGCCGATCCGCAGCCGCTCGAAGGAGCGGGGCTCGCGCGGATGGAAGCGCAGCTCACGACGCTCTACGCGCGCGCGCAGAAGGTCGCCGCCGAGCTGCACGTCCAGCCCGTGCTCACCGGCATCCTTCCGACGCTCGCGCGCACGGACCTGTCGATCGACAACATGGTCCCGAACCCGCGTTACCTCACGCTGAACCGCGTGATGCGGCAGGCGAAAGGCGACGGCTACGACATCTCGATCAAGGGCCTCGACGAGCTCGTCGCCAAGCACGACTCGCTCATGTTCGAGGCGTGCAATGCGAGCTTCCAGGTCCATCTGCAGTCGCTCGATCCGAGCCGCTTCGGCCACGACTACGACGTCGCGCAGCTCGTGATCGCGCCGACGCTCGCCATCGGGACCAACTCGCCGATGCTGCTCGGCAAGCGGCTCTGGGCGGAGACGCGCATCGCGCTGTTCGAGCAGTCGTGCGACATCCGCACACGAACGCTGCATGCGCGGCAGGACCAGGCGCGCGTCTCCTTCGGCAAGGGATGGGCGACGCGAGGCGGCGCGGTCGGCATCTTCAAGGAGAACGTCACGCGCTTCCGTCCGCTCGTCGGGATGAGCGTCGACGAGGACTCGATGAAGGTCCTCGACGGGGGCGGCATCCCCGAGCTCCGCGCGCTGCGTCTCCACAACGGGACCATCTATCGCTGGAACCGCGCCTGTTACGGCATCTCCGCGAGCGGCAAGCCGCACCTTCGCGTCGAGCTTCGCGCGCTGCCTTCGGGACCGTCGATCCTCGACGAGGTGGCGAACGCGGCGTTCTGGCTCGGGCTGATGCGCGAGCTGACGGCGACGATCGAAGACCTGCCTTCGCGCATGGACTTCGATCAGGCGCAGGCGAACTTCTACAACGCTGCGCGCGATGGTCTCGCAGCGCGCTTCTCGTGGCTCGACGGCGAGGAGGTGATCGCGCAGCCGTTCGTGCTCGATCGACTGCTGCCCATCGCCGAGGCGGGGCTCGCGCGCGCGGGCGTCGACGACGCGGACGTGAAGAAGTACCTCGGCGTCGTCGAGAGGCGCGTGCGGACGCTCCACAGCGGATCGCGCTGGGCGCTCCGCTCGCTCGCCGACATGAAGCCGAAGGGGACGCCCGGCGAGCACCTCGCCGCGCTCGTCGCCGCGACGATCGCGCGTCAGGAGACAGGTCGTCCGGTCGCCGACTGGGAGCGTGCGCGCCTCGACGAGGTCCCGGCGCGCCGGACAGGATGGGCGAAGGTCTCGCAGTACATGCAGACCGACCTCATCATCGTGCACCCGAACGATCCGATCGAGCTCGCGGCCGACATCATGAGCTGGGAGCGCATCCGCCATCTTCCCGTCGAGGACGAAAGCGGAAAGCTCGTCGGCCTCGTCACGTCGCGCGCGGTGCTGCGGCACTTCGCGAACCTGCCAGGCGCGCGATCGGAGAGCTCAGCCATGCTTCCCCGATCCGATAGCTCGGCCATGCTGCCGCCGGCGGAGAGCTCGGCTTCTCTTGTCTCCGACATCCTGGAGCGAAGCGGAAGGACGGAGGATGTCGGGGGGTTCAGGGGGGCTCGCCCCCCTGAGCGTGAGGACATCCTGGAGCGTAGCGGAAGGACGGAGGCGACACCGCCGCCGAGCGTGACGGTCGGCGAGGTGATGAAGCGGGAACTCGTCACCGTTTCGCCAGATACGCCGACGCTCGACGCGATTTCCTCGATGCGGCGGCATCGAATTGGATGCTTGCCTGTCGTGAAGGATGGACGCATCGTTGCCATGGTCATGGAGGAAGACTTCATGGGCATCGCTGCGGATCTCCTCGAAGAGAGGATCGGCGCCCGGGAGGAGGGGGTGACCCATATCGCCGCAGCCGACGACAAGGAGGGGGAGCCGAGGAGGCAAACTCGATGAGCGTCGTGCACGAGCTTCCAGAGGGGCGAGAAATTGGGCGTATCCTCGGAGACGCCCCCGGGCCGACGCTGATCGCCGTCGCCGGCATCCACGGTAACGAGCCCGCCGGTGTCGGCGCTGCGCGTCGTGTCCTCGCGACGCTCGCGCGGCGGCAGGGCAGGATGGTCGGCGAGCTCGTCGCCCTGGCGGGCAATCTCGGTGCGATGCGTCAAGGCGTTCGTTACCGCGAGCGCGATCTGAACCGCGTCTGGACGAAGGCACGTATCGCGGATGTCGAAGCGCGTGCGAGGTCTGGCGCCCCGCTCGACGCCGAGGACGAGGAGCAGATCGAGCTGCTGCGCGCGATCCGCGCCGCGATCGCGCGAGCTCGCGGTCCCGTCTACCTGATCGATCTCCACACGACGAGCGCACACGGCCTCCCGTTCGTGCTGTTTGGTGAAACGCTGAAGCAGCGAAGGTTCACGAGCGCGTTCCCGCTTCCGCTGATGGTCGGGCTCGAGGAGCAGCTCGACGGCGTCCTTTCGTCGTACTGGACCACGCAGGGCATCGTCACGTGCGGCGTCGAAGGCGGCCAGCACGACGATCCAGGCTCGATCGACAACCTCGAAGCAGTGCTCCTCCTCGGTGCGGAGTCCGCCGGTCTCCTCGGACCAGGCATCACCGCGGAGACCGGGGCGGCCTACGCGCTCCTCGAGCGACGTCGTGGTGATCTGCCGCGCGTGATGGAGGTCGTCTCGCGCCGCGCGATCACGCCCGCCGACGAGTTCGTCATGGAGCCGGGCTTCTTGAACCTTGCGCGCGCCCGCGCGGGGCAGCTCCTCGCGCGCGACAAGAGCGGCCCGATCCGCGCGTCGAAGGACGGCTTCGTGATCCTTCCGTTGTACCAGGGGCAGGGAGCCGACGGCTTCTTCTGGGGACGCGAGCTCAGCCCTGCGCGCATGCGCGTGTCCGAAGCGTTGCGGCACATGAAGCTCGATCGCTTCCTCCATATGCTTCCGGGGATCCGGCGCGATCCGGCAGAGCCCTCGAGGCTCGTCGTCGAGGAGCGCGCGAGCCAGGTCTACCGGCTCGACATGTTCCACATGCTCGGCTACCGCCGCGTGCGCAAGGAGTCCGCGCGCCTCGTGATCGAGCGGCAGGTCGAAGGCGCCGCGGAGTAGGCAGCTCCGGGAAGCCCGACGCGCGCGCGAGAGAGAGCAGCGCGAACGCGACAACGCGACAAGGCCGAGGCCGGCCGCGAAGGACGCGATCCGGAGCGGCGCGGACGAGAGCCCTCAGTCGTCGCATGATCCCGCCCTCGACTGAGTCCCCACGGACTCAGCGGTCGAGCGGACGAAGATCCACGGAGCGCGGGCACGGCGTTCTCCTCCCAGGTAGCCGCGGCGCGTAAATCGAGCGGAGTGACCGACGCCCCAGGTCGAGGGCACGTCTCTTGAACCGCAGCTGCCCATGGGCCGCGGACCGATCCTCGCGGCGTGTGTGCTCGCGGCGATCGGCTCGGCGTTCGCTTCGAGCGCGGACGCGGCTCCGTCGCGAGCGAACGCGCGGGCAACGAGCTCGGCGCAGCCGTCGGCGAAGAAGAAGAGCCGGCCTGTGCGGCCCGCAGCGCATGGATCCCGCTCGACCTCGACCACGACACCTGCTCGCAGCGCGGCGTCGAGCTCGCCGCCGATCACTGCTCCTCCGACAGCGCCTGCGACCCCGGCTGCGTCCGGTCCGCCGACGCCGTGGAGCGACGGTCGGGTGTGGACGACGACGTTTCCGGCGGACGCGCGAGCAGCGTCAGCATCGACATCGGCAGCCACGACAGCGACCGACGACGATGCGCCGAGCGGGGCACGACCGGAGCCTGGTGCTCCGGGGCCGAGCCGGAAGCCGACGACGTCCGTGACGGCAGGCGAGGGCGATCACGTCCTCCAGCCACGGCCGCAACCGCGCCGGCGCGTGACCGTGGGCTTGAACCCGCTGCCGCTGATCGCCGGGCGTTACGGGCTGAACGTCGAGCTCGTCCCGTCCCATCACCACGCGCTCGTCGCGAGCGCATGGCTTCAGACGTTCACTCCGTCGATGCTCCGCGTGCTCATGCCGAGCGAGATCGACGTGAGCAAAGGCGCCGACGCGCGCTTCGGCGGCGAGCTCGGATATCGCCTCTACGCGGGGGCAGAGGGCGCGCAGGGGCTCTTTGCCGGGATCTCCGGCGTCGCGATGCCGATCGTGTATCCACGCGTGTCGCCCGATCTGAAGACCGAGGTGCTCTCGTTCCACGCCTACGGCGGAGCGATCGACGTCGGCGCGCAGGCGATCACGAGCTCCGGCTTCACAATCGGCGGCGGGCTCGGCGTCATGTATCTCGCGTACACGCCTCCGCACTCTGCGACGCCGCCAGCGGACCTCGCGATCCCGTCGATCCCCGAGCCGCACGTGCTCCCGCGCTTGCTCCTGTCGGCGGGCTGGTCGTTCTGAGCGACGTTCGGTCGTCGGTGAGCGTCAGCGCGCGAGGCGCTTCACCTTGTTCTGCGTGCCCCAGTAGAGGAAGTTGTCGTCGACGGCGACCTGCGTGACGTTCGCTTGGCCGGCCACGAGGACGACCTCGTCGGTGCCGTCCGCCTTGCTGCGGTGGATCGATCCGTCGGCGTTGTTGACCCAGTACAGCTGCTCGCTCGAATCGAACGTGAGGCAGTTCGGGTTCAACTGGTCGTGCTTGACGACCGTGTTCACCGTGCCGATCTTCGGCCGCCTGTAGATGAACCCTGAACGCGCGCCGGACGTCGTGAAGTAGACGTCGTTCGCGGTCGCCGCGACACCCCAGGGGAACGCGACGCCTTCCTTCCCGGTCAGGTAGTCGACTCCTCCGGCACCGGCATAGAGCGCGGAGACGATGCGGTTGCCCGCGAAGTCGGCCGCATAGACGACCGTCTTGCTCGGATCGACCGAGACGCACCCGGTCACGCCGGTCGCGACCAGCACGTCGGTCCCCGTCGAGATCCGGAATCGGTGCAGGTCCGGTCCGGTGTACCAGACGTACGTGTCGTCGACCGTCAGCTGCCGCGCCGCCTGCGTCGTCGTCACGAGGTCGGTGGGGTTCGATCCGTCGAGGCCCGCACTGACGATCGTCTTCGAGGTCTCGTTGATGAAGTACAGGGCCTGCGACGAGATGGCGACCGCGCGTACGGTCTGCCCCAACGGGAGGACGACGAGATCCGTCGGCGTGCAGGTCGCGCTGCCGTCGCACGCTGGTGCGTCGGACGACGCGTCCTCGATGACGTCGCTACCTGCGTCGACCGGTGCAGCCTCGCGGCCTCCGTCGCCCGGACCGCCGGACGACGAGGAGCTGCCTTCCGTTCCGACGACGGAGAGCCCACATCCGATCATCGCAACGGCGAGGGTGGAGAGCGCGAGGTGACGGCGGAAGCTCCGCTGACCCGACATCGGGCCATGATAACCGGTGCTGGACTCAGTCAGCTACCAGCTGATCGATCCCCAGCCGACGAGGGCATTCGGGGTCGACGGCCGCGAGCCGACGGCCGAGCTCGTCGACCTTCGCGCGGAGGACGGCGTCCGAGCCGATTCGAGCCTTGACGACAGGCGCGCGGCTGACTGCGAACGCGAACGTCTCGGCCTTGTCCTCTTCGGCGCCGCTCGTCGCGTAAGCGGACACGAAGCCAGGCAGGTCGTTCGCCGGGCGAGCGGCCCATGCACCGCGAAGCGTGCGCCCGCCGGACCCGTAGGCGAATCCGGCGGCGTTCATCGCGCTCCATTCCGGATCCGGGCATACACGCCCGTCGTCGACGAGATCGAAGAAGTGAAAGATCTCGTGATGCAGGCTGCGTACGAGATCGCTCTCTGCGCTCGAGCCGTCGATCAACATCAACCCGCCGACGTTCGGGAGTGACGGAATGGGCGTGTCGTTCTCGGCGAGGCTCTCGGTGACGACGACACCCGCAAGACGAACCTTCCGCAGGAAGCTCCCTGAGTAGCGACCGAGCTCACGAGCGACGATCGACGACGCGATGGCGAAGCGCCCGGGCGAAGGTCGTTCGCCGTGGACCGGGCCATTGGCGAGCCCGAGCACGAAGGGCTTCGTGGGCTCGAGCAGCGCTACTGCGCCTGCGTGGCCTCGGACGACGAACCCGAAGCTCGTCACATCGCTCGGAAGCGGCAGATTGTCGTCGGCGGCGCCTTCGGCGCTCCGCGTGGCGACGACGCCGATCCCACCCGCGAACGCGAGCGCGGCGACGACGAACACGGCGGGAGGAGACGGCCGCAAGCTCTGGATCCTAGCAGACGGAGGACGAGCGTTGGCGCACGAGGCTCGGACACCCGAGCACCCGACGACCTTTGGGGCGAGGCGGGCGCCGGCCTCGCGTGCGCCCGCAGTCGCGTGTCTCCCGTGAGGCCGTTCGCTCAGCCCGTACGTTGCATCGCGACCGGCGGCGGGGCCGTCGTTGCTGCGTCGCGCTCGAGGCCCATGCGCTCGGCGACGCCGTCGCGGTAGCGATGCCAGCGGACGAGGGCGTCCATGCACGTGTTCACGACGACGTTCGCGATCTCCGGGTCGGTCGTGTGGTCGAGGAGGATCTTCCACGCGTCGCCGCGATGGCCTCCCTCGACGTCGCCGTGCGCGCGGACGAGCTGCATTGCTTCGGGCGGGCATCCGTAGTGCACGACGAGCGCGTGCCGCGCGACGGCGTCATCCCCGCGCGGGCGCTTGTACGTACCGGACAGCTCGGCGCGCTCGTTGACGCTGCCTTCGACGAAGATCGTGAGGAGCGCCGCTGCTGCTTGCCACGGTCCCTGCGCCGCCGTCGCGAAGAGCCAATCCTTGTACGAGCGCGCGGCGGGGTGCAGATCGGAGTCACCTCGCGTCCCGCCTTCGGCGGAGCCGCGACTACCCGGAGTCTCGTCGAACTGCGAGCGCGAGAACCCGAGGCCTTCCATCATCCGCAGGAACAGCTCGGGATGAGGCGCGCTCTTCGACAGCCCACCCGTCTGCTCTTCGTACAGGTTCTCCGCGAGCGAGCGACGCACGTCGATCAGATCGGGCACCTGCCCGAGACAGCGCGCGAGCAGCACGGGGAAGTCACGGACGTAGACCGAGTACTCGTGCCGGAAGTGCTCGAACAGCTGCGCACGGGACAAACCTGGTCGCGTGAGCGACGGATACGCCCAGTGGTGCTTCTGGTCCATGATCGCGAGGAGACGTTCGACCGTGGGGTGTGTGAGCGGAATCACGCTTCGATCGTTGCACTCCGATCGGCGTCCGTCACGTTTTCGGACCGGCGTGAGGCTACTGGTTAAGCGCGATGGCCGTCGCGAAGGCCCAGGAGAGGTAAAGCCCGACGACGCTCGCGAGCACGACCGGAACGGTCGCGCGCGCTGCCTCCGCAAAGGCCTTCGCGTACCAGGGCGCAGGGTCGCAGGCGCGAACGAACGCCGCACGCGCGGCTCGGGAGGCCTGCGCCTCGACGGCTTCGGACGGCGCGCGCACGGGAAGCGCGCCGAGCTGACGCATGAGGCTGTCCTCGTCGGCATCCCCGCGGTCTGCGCGTTGCGCTCCGATGACGGCTCCGTCCGTCGTGCTTCGTTCGTCGCGGATCATGTCGGCTCTTCCTCTCGTGTCTGCGCTCGTCCCGTGCGGCGATCCGCCGTCCTCTCGACGGACCGTCCCTCGAGCTTCCGCATCTTCTCCGCGAGCTGCGTGCGCGCACGGCTGAGGCGCTGCCGCAAGGCATCGTAAGAGACGCCGAGGATCCTCGCGACCTCCTCCTGATCGAGACCTTCGACACCGACGAGGAGAAGGACCTCCCTCGAAGCGACGGGCAACTCCGCGAGCGCCTTCTCGAGCAGCGCGATCGATCGCGTTCTCTCGTGCTCCTCGTCGGGCATGGGCTCCGAGGAGATCGCCGTGATCGTGTCGAGGCCCATCGTCACGAGGCGTGACAGGTCGAGCATCGCCCACCGGCAATGGCTGATGAACGCGTTGCGCGCGATCGTGAAGAGGAGGGGACCGAGGCGCGTGTCCTCGGCGAGGTTGGGCGCCGCCTTCGCGAGCTTGATCCAGGTCTCTTGCGCGAGATCCTCGGCGGTGTCTCTGCGCCCGGAGAGTCGAAGCAGGAACGAGTGGATGCGCCGATGATGACTCGCGTACGTCCGCTCGAACGCCGCGATGTCCCCGCGGCGGAGCCCGTCGACGAGCCAGCGCTCGTCCGCCTCGGTTCCCGCATCGCGCGCTCCGGGTTGTCCCTCCGCTCCCCCCACGCCTCGAGGAACGCATGGCGGGCGCCGGTGTGACAAAGAATTTTTCGAAGCGGGGGCGGACGGGGCCCTCCGTGGAAGACCGCATTCTTGCTGTCACAACGCGCTCGGTCGCGCGTCATGCCGGCATGTGGACGCTGATTCGAAACGGCGGAATCCCGCCGATGCTCTTCATCCTGTTCACCGGCCTCGTCGGGCTCGCGGCGGCGTTTCACTTCGCGCTCCGCGCACGGCGCCAGACCCTCGGCTTCATCAAGGGCATGGCCCTCGCGACGCTCTTCGGGACGCTTGCCGCGTCGTGCGCGGACGCCGGCGCGACGCTCTACGCGGCCGAGAAGTCCTTCGAGAAGGCCGCCTCCGAGGCGGAGGCGCTCCCGCGCGCGATCCACATCATCGTCGAAGGCTTCGCCGAATCGACGAGCCCGGGGATCCTCGGCTTCTCGTTCCTCGCATTGACGGCGATGCTGGTCGCGGTCGGCCGCCGCCGCCTCGACGAGCGGACGGGCGGCGGTCGATGAGCGATCCGCCGCCTCGCCCGGGAGCTCGTCCCGCCGTGCGGTGCGCTTATCCCGCCACGGGCACCCAGCCGGGACGTGATGCGAGGCGCGCCGCCAAGGGTCGGTACGCGAACGACAAGATCGCCGTCCAGATGATGTCGCCGAGGAGCGTGCCTCCGAAGAACGGAATCGCCGCGACGAAACAAGCGGCGAGCCCGCTCAGGTCATGCGAGTACATCGTGCTGCCGATCCACACTCCGAAGTTCGAGAGTAGGAAGAACGCGCACGAGCCGAGGGAGGCAGCCGCGAGCGCGCCTCCACGTCGCTGTCGAAGGACCTTTCCGAGGAGCGCCTGCGCGATGAACCCTGCGTAGACGAACGGGGTTACCGCGGACACGGCGGGATATCCACGCAGCCACGCGAGCGCCACATCTCCGACGAACATCGCGACGAGGACCACGGCGATCGCTGCCGCGGGCTTCATCGTTCGACCCGCGAACACCGCGGTTGCGCCTACGGGCGCGAAGTTCGGCGGATGCGGGACGATGCGGAGGATGACGCAGAGCGCGATGAGGAGTGTCGGGAGCATCACGGATTCCTGAAGTGATTGGGGCGAGCTTGTCGGCTCAGTGGAGGAACGTGCGAACGGTCTTGTTCCCGGCCAGATCGCACACCGAGAGGACGATCCCCTCCTTCGCGACCTGGAGGTCGAAGGCTCCCGGGAGGACGGCATCGAACGAGGGCGCAGCGTCCGTGATCGACGGATACACGCGCACCGCCGTGCCCTGACGGACGGCGAGCGAAACACGCGTGCCCAGCCCCGACAGATCGACATCGCTCACCGCACCGACGACGCCGGTCATCACCGGCGTCCACGCGACGGTGTCGAGACCGCCGATGGTCGTGCTGCGAACGGTGAGCGTGCCATCGGCTGCGACGCAGGCGACGTAGAGCTTCGAGTCCGCCCACGCGACGTCGACGCGCTTCGCGTCTGCGCAGCTGCCGATCTCGACGAAGTCGGACGCCTGCGTGACGCTGGCTGGCGTGCTCGTCGCACGGACGATCGCCCTTCCGTCGGCGAGGTAGGCGCCGACGAGCGTACCGCCCGCGCGGATCAGCTTCGGCGCGGTCGCACTCGTCGCCGCGGCTTCGATCGTCGCGAGGTTCGTCCAGAGGTTCGAGAGCTGGCCGAAGCTGTCGACGGGGAACTTCGACAGCGTCAGTCCCACGCTCTTCTGCGCGATGAGCCCGTAGAGGACGTGATCGACGAACGCGATGCTGTGCGCGCGGCCTCCTCCGTACGCCGCGGTGAGCGCGTAGGTTCCCTTGCCACCGTCCTTGATGACCGAGACGAGACCTCCGAACGACGAAAAGTTGGACGTGTAGTACGAGCTACCGCTGTCGAACGAGAGCTCCGAGTACGAGTAGAACTGCGGCGTGTAGCGGCCTTGGTACGCCTTCCAGCTCGCTCGAGCGCCGAACCCTTGCAGCTTGTAGATCGCGAGCACGTTCGCGCCGCTGTAGACCCCGCCGCCGTCCCAGAGCGGTCCTTCGTTCGTCAACGCCTCGCGATACGCCGGGTCGCCGAACATGAACCCGAGACGCGCTCCCTCGTCGACGTCGTTGACGGCGAGCGCGAAGCTGTAGGCCGTCGTCACGGACGGAAGGGCGGCGAGCTCCGGCCAGGCCGGCGCGGTGTTGCAGATGAACTTTGTCGCGCCGCCGTCGACCTCGCCGTCGTCGAGGACGCCGTTGCCGTTCGCGTCGATGCCGACCTCGATCGCGATTCCGCCGAAGGCGCAGTGCTCGCCGGCGAGCTCCGCGGTGGTCCGGATGCGCGCCGACGAGCCGTTCTCTGCGTCCGCTCCGGGCGCTCCGTTGCAGACATACGTCGGCGTGCCCTTTTCCTCCGGATCGAGGACGCCGTTTCCGTTGACGTCGATCCCCGTGTCGATCCGCTTGCCGCCTTCGGGGCAATTCGCGCCCGGCGGCTCGTCCGACGTCGCGATCAGTGATGTCGCGCCCTTCGCGCCGTCGGCGCCCTTCGCGCCGTCGGCCCCTTTCGCGCCGTCGACTCCGTTCGTCCCTTTCGCTCCATTCGCGCCATTCGTCCCAGGGGCGCCATTCGCCCCGGGCTGGCCGTCGTCGGCCTCGCCACATCCCACGTAAGCAAGCAGCGCGACGCACGAGAACGCCGCGAGAACACCTCGGGAAACACGCATGAGAACGCTCGCAATCGTCGATGAGACCTGCTGCGCGACGGCTCTCTACGGATGAGGCTGAAAAAGCCACGCGTCCGCCGCGAACAGGCGGTGGTGCACGAAGTACGACCACGCTTCGGTGACCGGATGCCTACCCTCGAGGCAGAGCCAGACAACACGAGCCGGCGGTCAAGAGACGTGGGCTCGGGCCATCACCAGGTCTTCGGGCTTAGATGAAATCGACCGATCCTAGATAAGGAATCAGACTCATTCACCATTACCGCTGCGGGGCAGCTCCGGATTTACACCGGATTCCCATAATGTCAGTCCACCGGGACCGACGGCATATGGCAAGCGGTGCCGTAACAGGCACCATGCAATTCCGTCAAGGACGACGTCGCGAATCGAAGCGACGCGTGGCAATGAGATCGCGACGATCTCGGTGTGACTCCGCGACGATGCGTGGAACGGAAAAAATGAAGCGACCGCGTCGAACGACTCGAGCTGCGCGGACGCGGGCGAACGCATGCGCGCAGCGACGAGCGAACGGTACGCGCGGCATCGAGCGAACAGCGTGCGCGAAGCGTCACGCGCGCGCTTCGATTGACACGCTCGATTCTCCGCAGTATCCGGTCGCTCGCTATCGGTGCCCGTCGGGATGCGACCCCACGGGCTGAAAAGGGAACCCGGTGGGAATCCGGGACTGCCCCGCAGCGGTAATCGAGAACGAAAGTCATCAATGGAGCACTGGGCGCCTGCGCCTGGGAAGCGATGACCGGTAGGAAGGCGATCGGAGACGATCGCAGTGCTCGTGAGTCCGAAGACCTGCCGAGAGCGCGCGCGACCGGTGACGGACGTGCGCTGCTGACGAGCCTTCGTGGGGAAGGCCGGCAGGCCACGAGGGCAAGCGTTCTCGTCCACGGACGTCGCATCACCGCCCTCTCCGCCTCTCGACGCCTCCACGCAGCTCGCCCCTCGCATCGCGGGACATCGCGGGAACTGGAGACAGCGGATGAGGCTCATCGACGGAAGGAAGCAGCACGCCGGCGCAGCGCTGCTCGCGTGCGCCCTCGCAGCCATGGGCTGCGACGGCAAGGCGAGCGACACGGACGGACGCGTAGACGCGAGCGCTCCGAGCGGAGCTCACGATTCGGGACGCGAGCGACCGGAGGACGCGGGCACGAAGGCGGACAGCGGCACCGAGATCGATGGTGACGCCTCCGTACCCACGGATGTTTGCACCGGCGGATCGGTGCTGCCGGTGACTGGAGAGTACGTCGACGGCAGCGGCACGGAACACTGGCTGCGAAAGACGGCGAGCGCGACGACGTACACGCGAGTGCCCGGTGGCGTCCCGGTGCCGGCGAAGCCGCCCACGCTCTGGCGCGTCGTGGAGACGTGCCCCGATCAGAAGAGTTTCATTGCCGTCTCCGAGCACGCAACCTACGCGCGCGTCGACTGGACAACGGACGCCGCGGGGCTGCACCTGTGCATTGCTGCCGAAGAAATGCCGCACGCAAAAGCCGCCTTCGCTGCCCCGAAATCGAACGCGAATGCGCTCGGAGCGGGCTGCAAGGGCGGCCCATGGATGCTCCTCACGAACGTTAAGGACGGTGGCCGATGAACGCCTGGACCCGCACGATCGTCGCCTGCGTCGCGGCTGCGAGCATCGTTCTCCCTGCACGGCGCGCCGCCGCCGAGGCGTTCGACGAATACGCGACGAAGGGCAGCTACACGATCACGCTCCCTCCGCGGACGACGAGCTACGCGACGCTCTTCGGCTCGTTCGGGCCCGAGACGTCGGCGGTCATCGACGGCTATGCCCTGAAGGGCCGGCTCATCGCGGCAAGCGACAGCACCATCTACCTCCAGAAGAACTTCGGGTCGAGCGTGTGGCTGCCCGTGGCGACGGTCGCCACGAACATGGACCCGAGCTTCGTGAAGATCTCGCCCGACGGCACGACGATCGCGCTCGGCGTCGGGTACTTCCAGCCGCTCTACCTCGTCGGGTCGAACGTGCTCAGCGTGAACGCCCCTCCGAACCTGAGCACGCACGGCCAGGTGAAGAGATTCAACGCGAGCTACTACGACGCCGTGTGGCGGGACGCGCGCTACCTCCTCGTCAACAGCGACGGGCCCAGCGGCAGCCAGGTGTACGCGATCGATACGTACCTCTCCAATCCGGCCTCCGCCTTCATCCCGCTCATTGCGAACGTGCCCGGAGCCTCCGCCGGCGTCGCGGTCGACCGCTTCGGAAACCTAGTGACCGGCATCGGCTTCGGCGAAAACACGGGGGAGCTCAAGATCTGGCCGGCCAGCGACCTCGCAGCAGCGCTCGCTCCGGACGGAGCTCCGCTCGCATACTCCAGCACGGGACACGTGCTGGCAACGAAGGTCCTCAGCGCGGCATCACTCGGCTTCGACGGCGACAACAACCTCTACGTCGGCGGCGGCGACGCGTTCGGCGGCTCCGGTGACTATGGCTATGCCGCGCTGATCCACGGCGACGTGCTCACGCGTGTCCTCGCCGGCGGCGCGCCGCTCGATGAATCGACGCCTGGCGAATACACGGCGATTGCGCCGGATCCCTGCAAGAACGACGACTTCACGAGCGTGCAGTACGTCGCCTCGCTGAAGATGCTCGTCGTCAGCGCCAACCTCGCGTCGAAGCCGCCGAATTGCGCCGCGATGGAAAACGGCTCCGAGAGCGGGACCGCCACGGTGCAGCTCTACTTCCCGCCCGATGCCCCCGACAGTGACGGCGACGGCATTCCCGACGGCGCCGACAACGCGTACCTCACGCCCAATCCCGATCAGACCGACAGCGACGGAGATGGTTTCGGTGACGTCGCCGATCTCGACTTCGACAACGACGGCATCGTGTCGGGCAAGGACTTCTCGGTCTTCGTCGACGCGTTCGACGCAGCGACGGGCGGCGCGAACTACGACGCTCGTGTCGACCTGAACCACGACGGAAAGGTCGACTGGATCGACTACGCGCTCTTCAAGGCGCGCTGGGCGACCACGGCGCCGTTCTATTGATCGCCGGCCGACCAACGATGCGTTTCACTCGCAGATCCCTTCGAGGCTTCGGCTCGAGCGCAGCCATCGCAATCGGCTCGATCGCTGCGCTCGGCCTCGGCGCCTGTGGAGGAAAGCTCCTCGACGAGCCGAGCGGCCGGGGCATCGGGTGGTGCGCCGATGACGATTGCACCAACGGTGCGAACCCACGCACGACCGACGGCGGCGCCAGCACCGATGCCGGCGCCGGCACGGACGGCGACGACCGCGGCTCGCACGAGGCGGGCGCGTGCGAAGGACCGGGAGCGCGCTTCATCACCGGCGTCGTCGATCATCGCTTCGGCACTGGCCAGAACCACAACCAGGCCGAAGGCTTCCCCGAAGCCCTCTTCGGACCTCCTCGCGCGGGCGATTCCTCATCGGTCGTCTCGCTCGGAAACGGCGGCTACGTGGTCGTCGAGTTCGCAGGCAATGCGATCATCGACGGCCCCGGCGTCGACTTCACCGTGTTCGAGAACCCGTTCGGAAACTTCAGGGAGCTCGCGACCGTCGCCGTGAGCGAGGACGGGATCACGTGGCACGAGTTCCCGTGCACCGCCGGACGAGGTGCTATCGACTTCGGCTATTGCGCCGGCGTCCACCCCGTCCGCTCACGTCCGGGCAATGGCGTCGACCCGCTCGATCCGAGCGTCTCCGGCGGCGATACCTACGACCTGAGGGACATCGGTGTGGCTCGCGCTCGCTACGTACGCATCACGGATCGCGTCGACCTAGACGGCGACGACGGCGTCTTCGACCTCGATGCGGTGGCGATCGTGAACGCAGAGTGCCCGTGACCAGGCGTTCGTCGAGGTGACGCGTGCGCGAGGGCGCGACGCGGCCGCGGTCGAAGGCCGCGCCGGGAACTCGCCCTCCGGACGCGCGTCGGGTTAGAAGCAGAGCGTGCGGGTAGTCGCTGTCGCCTCGTTGCTGTGCCTTGCGGGCGTGGCGTGCTCTCGATCGGACAAGGTCGAAGCCGCGCCGGACGCGGCCGTCGTGCAGACCAGCGCCGCGACGGTGGAGAGCGACGCCGGGTTCGTGAGCGCTGCGTCGGAGCTCGCCGCGCCGGAAGCGGACGCGGGGAGTGCACGAGGGCTCGCCGCCCCGTCGACGGCGGGGCAGAAGCTCGAGATCCCCGCCGGGACGTTCTCGAGCGGGAGCACGCCGGGCGACGAAGGCCGTGTGCCTTCGAGCGAGCCGGCGCTGGTCAGCGTCATGCTGGGAGCGTACGCGATCGACGCGCTGCCCTATCCGAACGATCCGACCGCCGCGCCCGAGCTCGTCGCATCGGCCGACGAGGCCGCGAGGCTCTGCAGCGAGCGCGGCGCGCGTCTCTGCACGGAGCTCGAATGGGAGCACGCATGCAAGGGCCCCGACGACGATCGCTACGCGACCGGCCCTGCGTGGAACGAGGCCT
Organism: Pseudomonadota bacterium; assembly: GCA_023402175.1. Lineage (GTDB taxonomy): Bacteria > Myxococcota_A > Polyangia > Polyangiales > Polyangiaceae > Labilithrix. Next base: position 59,403 of record JAEXCN010000062.1, read on the forward strand.
GCAATCGGATGCCGTCGCGCTGCGCCTCCGGGTTCGGCGTCCGCGCGATGGGCTTCATGCGCGAATGGACCGACAGCCGCTTCGGCGACGCGAGCGGGCCGTCGGTCGTGCGTGGTGGTCCGGCCCCTGCGGGCACGGGGCTCGCGGCGCCGGCAAGCGCGCGTCGCTGCGCCGCTCGCTCCCGTGCGACGGGGAAGGGGATGCCAGAGCAGATGGCGTTCCGTTGCTGTCATGGCGAGCAGAACGCGGCCACGATCGCGCCGATCGCGTCGCGTCCGGCGTTCCGCAAGACGACGCTCGAGGCCTCGGATCTCGCGAAGATCTTCGCGGAGCTGCCGGAGCTCACGCGCATCAGCGAGGGCGTGCGCCTCTTCACCGACGACGACGTGAAGAACATCCTCGCGCGCTCGGGGTCATCGGGCGACGGCATCACGTTCGCGACGTGGCCGATCCTCTGGAGCCCGGAGCCCGGAGTCGAGCTCCTCGTCGCGACCGGCCGAGCGAAGAAGACGGGCTTCGTCGTCGCGCTCTGGCCGCTTCCCGACGGCAAATATCGCTTCGCATCGTCCTTCCTCTTCCTCGGCAACTCGATGCCGCTCGCGCTCGCGTACGAGCCCTCGCGTCGCAAGGAGCTTCGCTGGTCCGGGTGCTGGAGCTGCGCCGGCGAGCAAGGCGCCGTCAGCCTCCGCGACGACGGCCGCGTGGTGATCGTGCAGTACTGAGCATCTCCCGTTCACGTCGAACGCGTCGACGAGCCACTGGCGCTGGCGGTGGAACCGGGCGATGATCGACGAGGGGCGCGTCCACACCGGCTGCGCCCGCCGTCAACGCGATGCGACTCCACCCACGGCGCGTTCCTTACGCATTCGCGCTCTCCCTCGCGGCTGTTCTCTCCGCGTGCTCGTTGCTCATCGACACACGCGGGCTCGGCGATGGTGCGAGCAGCCCCGAGGAAGGGGCCCCGATCGACGGTGCCGCTCCCACGGAAGGATCGGTGGTCGAAGCGGGGGCGGACGCGCCCGATGCCGATGCCTCGATCTCGAACGGTTGCCCGACTGGCCGCGGGCCCAAGATGATCAATGTCGGCACGCACTGCATCGACTCGACCGAGGTCACGCAGGCGCAGTACGCGGAGTTCCTCTCCGCGAAGGGAGGCGATACGAGCGGGCAGATCCCGCAATGTGCGTGGAACAGCACGTTCGCCCCCAACCCGGGTTGCATGCACCCGTACGATCCCGTGGCGTTTCCGAATCGTCCGATTGGTGGCGAAGACTGGTGCGATGCTCGCGCGTACTGCGAGTGGGCGGGCAAGCACCTATGCGGTCGAATCGGTGGTGGCGGCTGGGTGCCGGGCTACGGCCAGAACGAGCCGACGGTGAGCGAGTGGTTTGCAGCATGCAGCCATGCCGGCGACGGCGCCCACGCCTATCCGTACGGATCGACGTACCAGGCCACCGCGTGCAACGGCGGCGACCGCCCGGGGGGGCGCTCTGCGGATGTCGGGAGCTTCACGGCGTGCGAAGGGGGATTCCCGGGGCTCTTCGACATGAGCGGGAATCTTCTCGAATGGGAGAACTCCTGCAGTCCGGAAGACGGCGGCGCGAACGCCATCTGTTCACTGCGTGGAGGAGCGTTCTGGGGAGGCGTACAGGAGCTTCGCTGTGATTTCCTCGGGCCCACGATTCCCCGCAACTACACGGACGGTGACTGCGACCTGACGATCCGCTGCTGCGCCGATCTCCAGTAGCGGCCGGCATCTCCTGACACTCACGCGTTCACGTCGAACGCGCCGAGCTCGAAGCGTTCGCCGTTCACGAGCACATCGACGCGGTGACGGCCGGGGTTCGGCTTGCGCGTCGTGTGCACGGCGAGGGAGATGTTCTTCCCGAGCTCGGTGCGCTCCTTGGGCGCGAGATTCAGCTTCGCGATCTTGAAGACCTTCGGGCTCGACGTCCCGCGCGCCTTCACGAAATGCACGACGAGGTCGACGACGAGCGACTGGGGCCCGGTCGCGCCGCGGGCGGAAGCAACGTCGAAGGCGACGCGCACGCGATCGCCCACCGCGACCCGCGCCGGCGTGAAGCGCGCATTCGAGATCACGACGCGCGGTCGCTCTCCGAACCCGAGCGTCTCGAGCGTCGCGCGATGACCTCGCTTCACCGCCGAGCGGAGCGCGTGCTCGACGAGCGCGCGTCGCTCGGGCGACGCTCCCCGAAGCCAGCGCCGCGCGATCTTCGCGACGCGATCGGGATCGCTCTTCGAGAGATCGTTCAGATGGTTCGCCACCGAGCGCCGGACGACGCTCGCGGGATCGTCCTTGAGCGCCTCGAGCAGTGGCAGCACCCGCTCGGGCTCCTTCTCGATCCACCGGACGCGCGGTGCCCACGGGAGGCGCGGCCGCGTCCCCTCCGAGACGAGTCGACGGACGTGCGGGCTCTCGTCGTTCACCCAGCGGGCGAGGACGGCGAGCGTCTCGTCCGGATACCGCTCGAGAAACGCGCGGATGCTGAACTCGCAGGTGAACCGCCGCGTCAGCTCGTGCTGCGCGTGCATCGAGATGTCGAAGTGCTCGAGGCCGTGCTCCGCCACGAACATCGTGTGCGGGAGATAGAAGAACGGCGCCATGCCCATGCCTTCGAGCTCGTCGGACGCGTGCTCGGCTCCGAGCGATCGAAGGAGCACGTCGATCGCCTCGGGATAGCCGGCAGGCAGATGACGGTGCATCGCACGCATGATGTGGCGCGCCCGGTCGAGCAGCTCGAGCTCGTCGAGCCCGTGCGCCGCATCGCGAACGAAGGCGCGCTCGGGAAACGATGGATCGGCCGCGGTGAGCGAGCGACCGAGCCGCTTCACGAGCTCCGGGGAGAAAAACGTCTTCAGCGCCTCCGCCATGAAGCGCACGCTACTCGACCGCCGCGACGCAGGTCCACGTCGCTACCGTTCGCAAGCGGCGGCCTGCGCGGATCCTCAGACCGAGACGCCGGCCGCCTCGTCGGCTCGCCGTCGCGCGCGCCGGATCTCTGCACTGCCGACGGATTTGCGGGGAATTACCGAGACTTGGTAATGGCCCTTTCTGGCGTGCCGCGCCGCGTCATGTGAGCTACACCTCAGCACGGCCATGCTCGTGAGCCTGCTGCTCGTGCTCCTTGTCTCGGTCATCGCGTTCGCTGGAGGATTCACGCTCGCGCGTCGGCCGGCGCTCCCGCGCGAGCTCGCCTCGATGGTCCTCGCTGCGCTCGGCCGCGCGAGAGAGTGGGCACGTCGAGCGAGCACGCGTGCTCGTGCGGCGATCGCTTCGGCGCGTCGACCGCGCTTTCTCGAGGGCGCCCTCACCGAGGTCGATGTCGAACGACAGCTGACGAACGGCGCCACGAACAGCTCCCCGATCGTCGTCGAGGTGCCTCTTCCCGAAGAAGCATTGTCGGTCGCGTCGGTCGCGTCGGTCGCGTCGCCTTCTCCTGCGTCCGCCCGCGATGCGCCGGCCGAGGGCGCAGCGGTCGCTTCGTCGCCGGCGGGGACGTCCGCGGAAGGCTCCGCGCTTGCGCCCCTCGCGACGCTCGGCGGCGCTCCGAGCGTGCGCTTCGATCCGGTGGCTCCACGCGGGACGCAGTCCGCCGAGCTCGAGCTGCACGCGCCGGAGTGGCGCGCGGCGATGGCCGCCGTCGGCGAGCGCTTCGCCGCCGCGGACGTTTGCGCGATCGTCTTCGTCCACGGCACGTTCACCGGCAACGATCCGCTCTCCGCGTATGCGTTCGTCGAGCGAGCGCTCCCGAGCAGCATCGGCCCGCAGCTCGCGCGGTCGCTCAGGCAGAAGACGCGGCGCTACATCCGGCGAGTGCTCGGCGATCTCGGCAACTTCGGAACGGCGTACGTGCGGCTGTTCGAGGAGGCGATCCGCCCGAGCGGAGCACGCATCCCGTGCACCGACTTCGTGTGGTCCTCGGAGAACCATCATGTCGGACGCCTCGAGGGGGCGCTCGGGCTCGTCCGCGTCCTCGCCACGCATGCGGAGCTCGGAGGTCTGGCGCACGATGCCGGGCCGCCTCGCAAGGTCCTCGTCATCGGCCATAGCCACGCCGGCCAGCTCTTCGCGCTCGTGACCCAGCTCCTCGCGCGGTCGATCGCGGCCGAGGCCATCCTCGATGTCGCGCGAGCACGCGGGCTCGATGTCGCCGCGCTCGAGACGGACCTCGCGACGCTGACAGGCTCCTCGCGCGGAGTGCGCAAGACGGCCGTCGACTTCGTCACGTTCGGAGCTCCGAACCGCTATGCATGGGCGACCGTTCCGAACGTGCGCGCGCTCCACGTCATCGCGGTCCCCTCGAGCGGCTCGCGCGGCACGATGGAAGGCGACATCATCCGGCGCCTCGGTGTCGAGGGCTCCGACTTCCCGCCGCTCTTCGGTGAAGATCGCCGGATCAACGCGGCGCTCGCGGGCACGCTCGGCCACGCGGGGTTCGCGCCCACGCGCGTCGCAGCCGCGCTCCGCGCCGGCGTCGGTCTACCGTCGAACGGCGAGGTCGCGTTCGTCGAATACGGCGAGCGCGGGCTCCTCTCGACCGGGCTCGGTCACGGCGAATACACCCGGCTCGACGGGATGCTCTTCCACGCACGCCTCGTCGCCGATCGCCTGTATCCAGAGCCTGCGGCAGACGCCGCGCTTCCGCTCTCGTCGGCGCCGCTCTCGGCGCGTGCGTGGTCGGCGCTCCGCGCGGTCGGCCAGGGATCGAAGCCGGCGAAGTCGGGCTCGGCGCCGTGATCGATGATTGAGCGCACCGCTCGTCGACGTCGAGCTACGGCGTGGGCCGTCACGGAAAATAGAGCGTCTCGGCCTCGCCGCGCTTTGCGATCTTCGCGTCGATGACGGAGACGAGCTCCTTCACGCGTGTTGCGATGACCGCGACGACGCTCGGCGTCAGGAGCGGTGTGCCGGCGGTCTCTTCTCCGAATGCGGCCGAGAGGCGTGGCTCGTCCATCTCGCGGAGGCGCGCGACGAAGGACCGCGAGAAGCGATCGGTCGCGTCGACGAGCGCCTTGTTGCGCGCGACGCGCTCCTTCGGCGGCGCCTCCATGAACGCTGCATCGTTGTCGATGTAGAGGACGAGCGTTCCGGACGGATCGATCCCGACGTTCTCGCCGCTGTAGCGGTCCCAGTTCCCTGTGATGAAGTCGAACGCGGTGAGCGTGCTCGTCTGACGCGCGAGATCGCGCTTCGTCTCCGGGATCTCGGAGCCGGCCCTGAGCCACGTGCGCGCCTCCGTCCGGAGCGGTCCCTTTTCGAGCGGCCAGAACCGGAGCCCCTCGATCCACGGAATGACGACGCCGCGGACTTTGCCGTCTTCGATGAGCACCTCGCTCGCGAAGGTCTTCGCCGCGTCCGCGTTCCCTGCGAGCGCCGAAGCGGCCAGAGGCGCATCGAACGCACGGAAGCACGCCGGCGGGACGTTCGGGAGGCCGAGCGCTTCGGCGAGACGATACGCGGCGACCTCACCTTTGTACCGCCCCTTCACCTTCCTGGCGTTCGGCTTCCACGCGGCCTTCTTGCCGCTGTCGAGCTGCACCTTGAACACGACGGACGTGTGCCCGATGCTCTTGCCGGATCGGGGCACGCTCGTATCGCTGCAGTCGAACGCCCACTTCGGAGGATAGTGGTCGGTCGTCGATTGGGCAGCTCGCGCGTCGCTGCCGTCCGCCGGGGGAGGGGAGGCATCTGCGCTCACGACGACCGCCGACGTGCTGCTCGCCGAAGGAGCGCTCGTGCTCGCGTCCGTGACGGCGGGCGACGTCTTCTCTCCGCGCGAGCACGCTGATAGCAGCGCCAGCGCGACGAGCCCGGCGCGGCTAGGTCGCCGCCACACGCTCGACGAACGCGCGGATGCGCGCGCCAACGAGCTCGGGCTGCTCGATCGGAGCCACGTGGCTTCCGCCGTTCACCATGAGCAGCTCGGAGCCCGGTATGCGCTCGGCCATCGACTCGGAGAGTGACGCGGGCGTGAAGGTGTCCTTCTCCCCCGCGACGACGAGCGTCGGGACGCCGACGTCGCTCAGCCATTCCTCGGCGCTGTGGTCGCCCGCAGCGCGGAGCATGCGGAGGAACATCGGGAAGTCGACGTGCGTCATGTGCTTGAGATACGGCAGCATGTCCTCGCGGCGCACGTGGCTCGGATCGACATCGCGCGCGAGGAGAGCAGCCTTGAGCGCCACCTCCGGCGGGATCCGCGACCAGATCGCGCGAACGATGTCCGGCTGCTTGTCGACGATGTCCATCAGCTTCGGCAGGATCATGTCGAGGATCGGCATGCCGCGGAACGACTGCGTCACCTTCCCGTAGCTGCCGCAGACGAGAACGAGCCCTTTGACGTTGCCGGGGAAGCGCTTCCACGACTCGAGCGCGACCTGCGTGCCCATCGAATGACCAACGACGACGCACGGCCGATCGCCGAGCATCGCGTCGCGCACGCTCTTCAAGTCGGTCGCGTGGGCACCGATGTCGATCCGCGTGTTGTCGACGGGCGTCGCGCTACGCCCATGGCCGCGGTAGTGCCAGTGCGTGACGTCGCAGACCTCGGCCAGCTCCTGCCAGAGGTATTTCCAGATGAAACCGTCGCAGAGGATGCCGTCGCAGAAGACGACTGAGACGCCGAGCTTGTTCGCATCCTCGCGCGCCGGCATCGTCCGGACGAACAGGCGCGTGCCGTCCTCCGCTGTCACGGTGTGATGGCTCTCGGCCGGATCGGGCGGCGCTGGCCGTCCCGAAGGCGGCGGAGGCAGAGAGGGAGGACGCGGACGTATGCTTTCGCTCACGAGAGCTTCTTCGCCCCCTCGTTGGATGCGGATCGACGCCGCCCGCGTGGGGACCGGACCGTCGGTGGTGATTCGAGGACGTGCACGGGCGAGCGCCCCAGCTGGTCAGCAGCGGGGCGTCGCACTCCGCGGACGGAGGAGCTCAACCCTCGTCGTCGTCGTCGCCGCCGTCAACCTCGTTGACGCTCGGCAGCTTCTTGATCTCGAGACGCGAGATCTTCCAGGCGCGCTGGACGACCCATGAAAGAGAGCGGTCGAGACGAGCCGCCTCCTCTTTGATCTCCTGAAGCATCGACTCGGGGAAGTAGAGGCTCTGCTTCCTCTTATCGGTCTTGGAGCTCTCACTGCGGAGATTGCTGAGCGAGTCCTTGTCGTGCGCCAAGGCAGGCCTCCTCTGGTGGACGGTCAGGGCTCCGTCGGGCACGTCGGTGACGCATATGAGCCCTCTTGCCCCGTGCACCGACAATGATCCACTTCTGCGGCGAATCCGTCCACAGGTTTCGATCGCCGTCGGCACGGCAGGGCTTTCTTCCGCTAACCGAGCCTGGGCTAGCCGCGAAAAGAACGGGAAGGCTAGGCTGGCGCCCGTGAAGCTGCTCCGCATCCTCTTCCCCACGCTGGGAGCATTCGCCGGCGGGATTCTTGTCGGGACGTATCGCGCCGAAGCGACCCCCGAGAACCAGAACCCGTACCAGTCGGTGAACCAGCTCGGGCGCGTGCTCGTGCAGGTCGAAAACCACTACGTCGACCCGGTCGAGCGCGACAGGCTCGTCGAGGGCGCGATCAAGGGCATGGTCGAGAACCTCGATCCGCACTCGGCGTACATGCCGCCGGACGAGTGGCGTCAGTTCCAGAGCGACACCGAAGGAAAGTTCGGCGGCGTGGGGCTCGAGGTCGACGGACGCGGCGACAAGTTGATCGTCATCGCGCCGATCGAGGGCTCGCCTGCGCAGCGCGCTGGCATCAAGAGCGGCGATCAGATCGTCGCGGTCGACGGCGAGGACGTCCTCGGTCAACCGCTCGACAAGGTCGTGAAGAAGATGCGCGGCGCCGCGGGCACGAAGGTGAAGATCACCATGCTCCGCGAGGTGAAGGGGACGAAGGCGAAGGACGCGAAGGAGCTGAAAGAGGAAGCGCTCGACGCCGGCGCAGCGCGCGACGCCGCTCCGCCCGAGCGCACCGGGCACACGCTGACGTTCGAGCTCACGCGCGAGGTGATCCACGTCTCGGCCGTCCTGCACAAGCTGCTCGAGAGCAACGTCGGTTATCTGCGCATCAAGCAGTTCCAGGAGCGGACGCACGCGGAGCTGATGGCCGCGACCGCACGGATGCGCGCCGAGTCGAAGAACGGCGGCATCGCCGGCGTGCTCCTCGACCTGCGTAGCAATCCGGGCGGCCTCGTCGACGAGGCGACGGAGATCGCCGACGAGTTCCTCGCGAGCGGCGGCATCTACTCGATGCGCCACCGCGGGCAGGTGATCGAGGACCTGAAGGCGCGCCCCGGCGGCGCGTTCGCCGACGTGCCCGTCGTCGTCCTCGTCAACGAGTGGAGCGCGAGCGCGAGCGAGCTGCTCGTCGGAGCGCTCCAGGACAACAAGCGCGCGACCGTCGTCGGCGTGAACACGTTCGGCAAAGGCAGCGTGCAGTCGATCCTTCCGCTGCCGAGCGGCGCGGGCCTCAAGCTCACGACGGCGCGCTACTACACACCGAGCGGGCATGCGATCCAGGCCGACGGCATCCATCCGGACGTCGTCATCGAGCCGGGCACCCGCGGTCCCGCCGAGCCGCCGAAGGTCGTGCGCGAGCGCGATCTGCCGGGGCACCTGCCCGCCGAGGGCCCGCAGGGCGGAAGCGCTCCGCGCGACAGCGGAGGCACGCTCCGCCTCGACGGAGGCGCTGGCGACGAGGTCGCCGGCACGATCGCGCGCGACATCCCGCAGGACCCGTCTTCATCGAACGACGTCGTCCTGCGCGTCGGCTACCAGATGCTCAAGGCGCAGATGGCGTCGAAGACGCCGCTCGCGAAGTGACGCGGAGCGGGCGCGCTCAGTGGTGATCGTCCCGGAGGACGATCGCCGCGTGCACGAGCGGCATCAAGAGCACGAACGTCACCGCGACCAACGCGAAGCTCTGCCACGTCCAATCACTCGGCGGACCGATGCGCGCGAGCGAGAAGAGCATCACGGCGATGCCCATGATCGCGTGCATGCGCGTAGGCGCACGCCAGACGAGCGCACTCGTCGTCACGGCGAGGATCGCGCAGCCGACCGCGAGGACGCTCTTCCAGCTCCAAGGGAGTGCTTCCCGATAGAACCACCCGATGAGGGCGATCCCGGTGAGCGCGCTGAAGGACAGCAGCGCAATCGACGCGAACAGGGCCGCTCGCCTGGAAACCTGGTCTTCCACGAGCCAGGGCCCAGGATACATCAACCGGGGCGGGGCTGGTGGATTCGGTGCTACCGGTCAGCCACGGACCCGGATCGCGTAGGTCAGCTTCAAAACGCTCTTCATCACGTTCGGAACACGCTTGAAGAGGTTGATCGACGGCGGGCGCTTCTCGATGACGCGCACCGGGATCTCCTTCGTCCGGACGCCGCCGCGGTCGGCGCGGATGACGAGCTCGCTCGCGAAGACGTCCTTGTCGACGAGGCAGGAGCGGACGATGTCGAGGAGCGCGAGGCGCCGGAAGGCCTTCAGCCCATGGGTGTCCGTCCCGCGGAAGCCGAGCAGCACCTTCAGCATCGACGAATACGCGATGCTCGCGACGTGGCGGATGGCCGGCCGATCGTCCTCCGCGCCGTGGGCGAGCTTCGATCCGATCACGAGGTCCGCCTCGCCGCTCTCGAGGATGTCGACCGCGCGGCGGTGGAAGTCCGCGTCGCAGAGGTCGATCTCGTCGCAGATCACGAGGTCGCCGCGCGAGAGCAGGATGCCTTGCTTGAGGGCCTTGCCGTAGTTCGGCTCGCCCATGCTGATGATCTTGACCTGGCCGTCCTCGGCGTCGCCGTACTTGGCGGCGAGCTCCTGCCCGATCTCGATCGTGCGATCCTTCGAGCCGTTTTCCGCGAGGATGATCTCGTACGTCCAGCCGAGCGGCTTCAGACGCTCGCGCAGGTCGACGACCGCGGCGTGGAGGATCGCCTCCTCGTTGTAGATGGGAATGACGATCGAGATGCGCGGCGCGTTGGACGTGGCCATGGAGCGCTCCGCTCCCTGTTCGAGGGGGGCGGCAGGAGGGGATGGGACCGAAGGGTCCGCTTCCGGACCCCGCGAAGGTGAGGCCTCCTTGTAGTACGGGCAAGGTGGCGCCGCCAAGTCGCCTCTAGTAGGGTCCGCCCCGATGACACGCGCGCGCTCTTCCTCGCTCGTCGGGGTGCTCCTCGCTCTCCTGATCGGTGGCCTTTCGGGTTGTAAGGACAAGCCCAAGCCGGACGA